>JAUIEG010000222.1 GCA_030428745.1 Alphaproteobacteria bacterium | reverse complement strand
GCGCGAGATAAGATTCAGCCACTGATAGAAGGCCGCTTTCAAAACGCCGGTCATTGGTCGCATAGAATTGGCGTGGCCCCACACCGACAACGTCATTGGGCGAATACATGGCCGGGAAAGAAACGCTGTCGAGATGCGTAAGCTCGCCGACCTCATCCACATCGAAGATTTCGACGATTTCTTCGCCCGTCGTCGGATGATTGATGACGAAAAGCCGCTTGGTTCCGTCGGCGCCTTTCCAGAGGCTGATCCCGTGCGGCAGGAAATTGTCCATCGCCGGGGAGACGCGGCGCACCGCGTCGGTCCCGTCGAGGCTCATGGCGTAAACGCCGTTCAGCGGATTGACGTCTTCGGCGCCGGTGTCGTTGTACCAGGCGCGGCGGTCAGCGGCGGAGATGAAGGCGAGGTTGAGGTCAGGATCGATGGTGACGTCTTCCGTTCCCGGCGCGATCTCCACATGGCGGCACTGGTCGACGAGTTTTGTCTCAAGCTTGGCCATGGCGCCGGACGCCGGAACAAGATGATAGACCATTCGTCCGGCGGCGATGACCGCCAGGATGCCCAAGGCCCAAAGAACTATTCGCATCTATGCCTCACCCCGCCGCGCCAGCCCATTCCGGGCGGAAGCGGCGCATGCACGCCCCTCAATAGTCTAACGCAGCGGGCCCTTCTGCGCCAGTCGCTTGGATTTCCGGGGGTTTTTCGTACAAGGGGCCCTGAAAGCGTGAACAGGAGGTCCGGAAGGCCACATGACGGAAAAAAGGATTATCGCCAGCCCTCGTCAGTTGCCGGGGGCGCTCGCCGGAATGCTCCGCGCCAACTATGAGGTCCGCGAGCCCGCCGAAAGCGTGGCCGCGCCGGATGAATTCGTCGCCCTGGCTCAAGGCGCGGAAGCCGTGTTCGTCACCGCTTTCGATGACATGGATGATGAGCTTATCCGCGCGCTGCCGGACAGCGTGAAGCTGATCGCCTCCATCGGAGTCGGCGTCGATCATATCGATCTTGAGGCTGCGGAGCGCCGTGGGATCGCCGTCTCCAACACGCCGGAAGTGACGACCGCCTGTCTTGCTGACACGACCATGGGACTCATTATCGCCGCCTGCCGGCGTTTTCGCGAAGGGCTCGATCTTGCGCGCACCGGCGAGGGCCGGGGGATGCTCACGCCGGAGACATGGGGCCAGCGCGTCACAGGGCGCACCCTCGGCATCATCGGCATGGGCAATGTCGGCAAGGAGGTGGCGAAGCGGGCGCAAGGCTTCGATCTCAATATTATTTACACCACGCCGCGCCCGTCAGCGGAGGTCGATACAAAATATAACGCTCGCGCTGTTTCGTTTGAGGAGCTTTTGAAACAAGCAGACATCATCTCGCTTCATTGCCCGCTCAAGGAGGAAACCCACCATCTGATCGACGCCGCCGCGATTGAAAAGATGAAACCCTCGGCGGTGATCATCAATATTTCCCGCGGCCCGGTGATCGATGAACTGGCGCTGATTTCAGCGTTGAAGTCCGGGCGTCTCTTCGCCGCCGGGCTCGATGTGTTCGAAACTGAGCCCGACCCCATTCGTGAGGAACTCTATTCCCTGCCGAATGTCTTTTGTTTACCGCATATCGCGTCAGCCACATGGGAAAGCCGTTCGGCCATGGCGATGCGCGTCCTTGAGAATATCAACGCCTTTTTCGAAAGAGGCGCGCCGACGGACCGGGTGGTGTAACGGCGTCGATCCTTCATGCGTTCCAGACAAATGGATGGCTTCTTATTATCTGACGCCCCGTTCAGTTGGTGAGCGTTGACGGTGCATTGCGCCTTCGGCTTAATGCACACTGCTTATTCCAAACTGGGAAGAAGATGACATGAATAATCATGCTGCTCGCGCCGTCGTAATTTGCGGTTTTGGTTTTATTGTCCTGGGGCTAAATGGCGCCACGGTCGCAAAAATGAGTGATGCCGACATTCTGGCGCGCGAAGCTATGGAACAAGAGAATCTCAGTAAAGCTGTCCGTTGCATGGAAATTCTTGAGGTTGAATTGAACGTCGACCAGTTTGGCGAAGAATGTGTGGCGGAAGGGCATATCGAACATTCCCCCCGCGTGCCCGATGGAAAGGACGGATTGCTTCGCTATTTCGCAGCGCAACTCGAGCGCTTTCCGGAAATGCATGGCGATATAAAACGCGCGGGCGCCGACGGTGATCTGGTTTGGATGCATATCCATTTCAAGGCGACGCCAGAGTCCGACGGAAACGCCGGCATGCACATCTTTCGGATGGAAAATGGAAAATTCGCTGAACATTGGGGCGTGGGGCAGCCGGTCGTGAAGTCGACACTCCATGACAATTCGATGTTTTAGGAAATGGCGCGGAGACCGTCCGGTCAAAGGCGCCATCTGGGAAAACAGCGCACCCCAATAACACGAAAAATACCTCATATCTGTTGAATTCGAGCGGTTTTTTGAGGGTTGGTGCAAAGTTATCCACCACCTGCCGGGCTCGCTTATGATGGTTGTTGCGCCGTCATGCAGTCCGACGAAACCGCGTTCGTCTTCGCAGTTAAGAGAACGCAATCCCCAAACAGACTCTTGAGGGCGCCATGGGCGAGGGAGCGAAAGCTCGTCTGGTCCGGGCTCTTTGACATTGTGAATTTATTTTGGGGCGCCTTGCGCCCGCCCGTCTCGCATTGTTGCGGGGCGGGCGGCGCTAGCGCTCGCGACGCAAGGTCCGGCCGGCCTGCACGGCGTCCTTGCCGAACTTTTCACGGATCGCGTCGATGGCCTTTTCGGTTTTGGCGATTTTTTCGTTGCCGTCGCCGAAAAGATCCGGAGCGCGAGCGGTTTCTCCGGCGAAAGACAAACCGGAAAAGCCGACGCCGATCAGACGATAGGCTTTGCCCTTCGCGGCATCATGGAGCATGGGCTTGGCGGCGGCGAATGCGATGCGGGCGAGATTGGCGGGCGCGTCGAGTGTTGTGCGCCGGGTTATGGTTTTGAAATCGGAAGATTTCAGCTTCAAGGTCACGGTCCGCCCCTCGAACCCTGAAGCTTTCATCCGCGCCGAGACTTTCTCGCAAAGTTCCCACAAGACGTCTTCGAGCCATTTCACATCGTGGTGGTCCTGATTAAACGTTGTCTCCGATGAAACGCTCTTGGTCTCGCGTTCAGGTTTTACGGCGCGCTTGTCATCGCCCTGGGAAAGACGCGCGAGTTTGAGGCCCATTTCGCCGTATCGTTTGGCGAGCGTCGATGCATCCATGGTCTGCAGCTGGCCAATGGTGGCGACGCCATCCTGTTCCAGCTTCGCCGCCATGGCTTTGCCGACGCCCCAGATCATCGTCACCTTCTGGCGGGCGAGAAAGGATTTGGTTTCCGCCTTGCCGATCACCGAAAAGCCGCGCGGCTTGTCGAGATCGGACGCCATCTTGGCGAGGAACTTGTTGTGGGAAAGACCGATGGACGCGGTGACGCCAAGCTCGTCCTTCACCCGAGCCTGAAGCCTCGCCAGCGTCAACGCCGGCGGCCCGCCATGAACGCGGGACGTGCCCGTGAGGTCCATGAACGCCTCATCGATGGAAAGCGGTTCGACGAGTGGCGTGAGGTCCAGCATCATCTGTCTGACGGCGCGGCCGACCTCTGCATATTTCGCCATGTTCGGCTTGATGATGACGGCGTTCGGACAGGCCTCGCGCGCCTTGAACATGGGCATGGCGGATTTTACGCCATAGGTCCGGGCCACATAGCAGGCCGTCGAGACGACGCCCCGGACCCCGCCGCCGATAATAACGGGAAGGTCCTCAAGCTCGGGATTATCCCGCTTTTCGATCGCCGCATAAAAGGCGTCGCAATCGAGATGGGCGATCGAAAGCTCGAATATTTCCGGATGCGCGGTGATTCGCACCGATCCGCAGCCGGCGCAGCGCGGCTTCGGCCCGCCCGCCGTCACGGTCAGCGTGGCGCCGCAATCGCGGCAAAACCCGGGAATTTCGCCATTTTCAGGCATTTGGAGGCCGAAAACCCTTTAAAATCCGCCCGGAAAAGGCGCCGGGCCGTTCAGGATAAACAATCAATTAAGACCTTTTGCGCAAAACTTTCCATCGACGGGGCCGATTCGCGTTTTGGGGCCCGGAAGACGGACAAAAAGGCGTACTATGTCGGCCATGGAAAAGCTTGATTATTCAGCTGAACCGAAAACGGTGCTGATCGTTGAGGACAACGAGCTGAACATGAAGCTGTTCAGGGATCTTCTGGAAATCCACGGCTATCAGACGCTTGAGGCCCGCACAGGGCCGGAAGCGCTGGAAGCGCTGAAAGACAATCACCCGGACCTCATCTTGATGGATATTCAGCTTCCCGAAGTTTCGGGGCTCGAGGTCACGCGTGAAATCAAGAACAGTCCCGATCTCGCCGATATTCCGGTGATCGCCGTTACGGCTTTCGCCATGAAAGGCGATGAAGAACGGATCCGCCAGGGCGGTTGCGAAGATTATATCGCAAAACCGATCTCCGTGGCGACGTTTCTTGAGAAAGTGAAAAGGTATTTGGACTAGGCTGTGGGGGTCTTAATAACCCTTTAAAGCCATGGGGGCTGTATGACGGCGCGCGTACTGGTCGTCGACGATCTGGAACCGAACGTCAAATTGCTCGAAGCGAAACTTCGGGCGGAGTATTTTGACGTGCTCGGCGCCTATTCCGGTCAGGAAGCGATTGACCTCGCCGCCGCCGAAAAGCCTGACATCATCCTACTGGACGTGATGATGCCCGGCATGGACGGTTTCGAGGCCTGCCGGAAGCTCAAAGCCAATCCCGAAACCATGCATATTCCCGTCGTCATGGTGACCGCGCTCGACCAGCAGGCGGACCGCGTCGCCGGTCTGGAAGCGGGCGCCGACGATTTCCTGACAAAGCCCGTTGAAGACCTCGCGCTGTTTGCACGCGTGCGCTCGCTGACCCGTCTCAAGATGATGACGGATGAGCTGCGCGCGCGCTACGCCACGGGCAAGGATCTCGGCATTGTCGGCAAGATCGATCCCGATGCGGAATTGGGCGAGACTCGCGTCTTTCTTATCGATGACAACGAAGACCAGGCGGCGCGTCTGATCTCGGCGCTGGACGATGACACCTATCAGGTCGTCCACGAGGCCGATCCGGAGATCGCGCTCAGCCGGGCCCGCGCCGGCGAGTTCGACCTGATTTTGGTGAATCTCTCCATTGAGGCCATGGACCCGTTGCGCCTGTGCTCGACCATCCGGTCTTTTGAGGAAACGCGCCTGACGCCGATCCTCGCCGTGGTGCGCCACGGGGACACCAGAAAGCTCGTGCGGGCCCTTGATATCGGGGTCAATGACTATGTCACCCGG
>JAUIEG010000221.1 GCA_030428745.1 Alphaproteobacteria bacterium | reverse complement strand
TAGGTGCTGTCCTTGCCGCCTGAGGTGAGCATGATGCAATCATACTTTCCGGTTCGGCGGCGGCGGGCGTCAGCGAGCATGGCGGTCATCTCCGGCATGTCGCCGAAATAGAGCTCTGCGCGATCTCGGTAGGATTCGAGCTCACGGCAGATGGAACAGATCCCGTCTTCGTCGAATCGCGCGTCCGGATGGGATGCGCCAAGGCCGCAGCGGACGCATCGAACCGCATCCGTAAGATGTTGAGGCGGCGGTATTGATCGCGCGATCACAGCTGCATCTTGCACGTGGGGCAAGGCGGTCAACGCGCTTTCGATTTCGCCAATCTCGATCCGCACCCCGCTGATTTTCACCTGCGTATCGCGGCGTCCGATATACTCAATAATGCCGCGGTCATTGAACCGGACGAGATCGCCCGTGCGGTAAACCCGTCCTTCCGCAACGAAGCGATCCGCATGAAATCGTTGGCTCGCTTCGGGATTGTTCCAATAGCCCCGTGCGAGGTGTTCGCCGCCAATCGCAATCTCTCCTACAACACCCAGGGGCGCGAGATCGCCGCTTTCATCGACGATGTAAATACGCGCGCCATCGGCAGGCACGCCGATCGGCACCGAAACATCATCATCCGCCACCGGATCAAACTCGTGAATCATGCAACCGACGATCGCTTCGGTGGGGCCATATTCATTGAAGATGTGCAAGGGCCGGCCGGACGCCTCCGTCGCTTTGCGCGCGATATTGGTTTTGAGGTCTTCGCCGCCAAGGATCAGGCGATTGATTCTTTCGCAACGTTTCAGATTTTCGAGCGCCAGAGCCAAATGCGCCGGCGTGAGTTTGACGATATCCGTATCGTCATTTGCAAAGACATCGAGAATGGAAAGGTCGGGACCATTTTCCGGCTCTGAATAAACCACGACTTCGCCGCCGCTGATCAGCGGCGTGAAAACAGAGGTCAAGGTCAGATCGAACCCGATCGCGGTAAAGAACGGCATCGCCGCCGGCGCGTCATTTGCGTACGCCTTGCGGGCCCAGGCGCAATAGCCCGCCAAGCCCGCATGCTCCACGACCACGCCTTTCGGCCGGCCCGTGGAGCCCGAAGTGTAGAGAATATAGGCCGCGTCCGATGGGGCGGCGCTCTTTTCAAAGCTTGCGCACGCGGCAGGATTGATCGCCGACATGTCGATCACCGTCTCAGGCCGGTGCGACAATTCCCGCCCCAGCTTCGGCGTCGTTAAAATGGCGGCAGCGTTCACATCATCGAGAATGAAATCACGCCGCTTCACCGGCATGCGCGCATCGAGAGGCACAAATACAGCGCCGGCTTTCATCACACCGAGCATGCCAGCGATATAGTCAATCGAGCGGGGCAAATGCAGACCTATAATATCGCCCTTCGACACGCCTCTTTTGATTAGCGTCGCGGCGATGGTGCCGGCGCGCGCCTTTAGCTGGGCGAAAGTGCTGATCTCCTCCCCATGGCGTACGGCGATGGCGCCCGGCCGCACTGCCGCCTGTCTTTCAAAAAGGGAAAGCACTGTCTCGCCTGCGCCGGGAAGCGACGGCGTTTCGTCATTGAACTGAAGCTGAAATGTGCGCTCCTCCGGTGTCGCAAGCGCCGGAGCGCAAACCGGCAGGTCGAAATCCGCCAGCATTGCGTCGAGCATTTTGAAGAAGTGTGCGGGAACGCGGCGGCGCAGATCGGCGGGGAAGGTTTGCGCGTTCAAGTCGAACGCGGCCTTCAATCCGAGCTCTCCATCAAAATCATATACATGGATGCGCATATCATCGCTGGGTTCGAGCGCACCCGTGGAAATCCAGCTCACTTTCCGTTCCAGTCCCGGAACCTCCGGAAATTGCGCATTGATGAAATTCAAAAGGACATTGTATGATCGCGCCGTCGCCTGGGACGTGACGCCCGCCTCAGCGAAACGCATATTCTGTGAATACGCGTCGTTCAATTTGCCATAGACCGTTCGGAATGTGTCTGCCTCATCGAATTCCACCGTCAGCGGGTATACTTCCACGAAAAGTCCGGGCGTCTCTTTTTGCAAAGCTCCCGCGCGGTTTAGCGACGGAACGCCGATGGTGATGCGGTCCTGTCCGGAGATGCGCGCCAGAAACGAGGTCACCGCTGTCGCAAAAAGAAGAAAATTCGTCAGCGCTGGCGAAATGCGCGCAACGCCCCGCTGCGACGCCAATGCGGCCAGCGACACCATGCGCTCAGGGCCAAGGGGCGCCTCCAGTCGTTCCGCGGCAGGTGACATCTTTCCCGGACGGCGCCCGTAAAGCGGCAGCGACCCCGACGCCGCGGCGGCGACCGCGTCCCAATATTGCTGCGATTCAATCGGCGCGCCCGTATGCGTCTTTTTTCGCTCTGCCTCATAAAAACCTATGGGCGACGGCAACGGCGCCAGCGCTGCACTCTTCTTGCCAAGCTCTTCGAAAAGGGCCTTGAACAAGAGCGTGACAGACCATGCATCCGTCGCAATGTGATGCTGGTTGAAAAACCATTTCCACCGGTTGTCTGAAAGTTTCAGGAGGGCGGCATCGAAAGTCGAGACCTCTAGGTCGAATGGTTTTTTCGCTCTGTCGATGATCCATGCATCCGCGGCAGCCGCCGCTTTCTGCCGGTCTGAAAAATCTATAAAAGCTAGTTTGCTCGGCGCGCCCGAAAGAATGTCCTGCCTCACCGAGTGCGTCTCGGGGTCGCTGACAATCACCGTGCGCAACGCGCCGCAGCGCAAGACCAACCGCTCAAACGCCCCAATGAACGCCTGAGGGTCGATCGCGCCGTCCAAATCAAAACACCACGCCTGATTATAGACCGGCGCATCGCCGGCCAGCGCCTGTCCGGCCCAGATCAGTTCCTGGCTTCGCGAGAGCGGCGCGGTCACGGATTTTTCGCCCCTTCCAGATATACGACCATTGCGTCGATCGATTCAAAATGTTCGATGATGATGTCTTCGGCGGGAATGGCGACGCCGAGTTCCGCCTCGAGGAGGCGCACCATCCGCATCACGGCGATGGAATCGATCAGACCGGAGAGCAACAACTCGTCGCTATCGGCGATATCCGCGCCGCCAAGAATTAAGTGAACGACAATATGCCGAATTTGTTCACGCATTCAGCGTCTCCTGTATCGCATTAGGCGTCTCAAGCATCGCCGCGATGGCGCGCCGGTCAATCTTGTCGGATGTGGTTCGCGGGAAGGACGAAAAGATGCTGACCGATTTCGGCATTGCATAGGACGGCACTTTGCCTCTCACGAGATCAAGCATATCCGCCTCGCCTGTCACCTCGCCGTCGCGCAGAATCAACGCAATCGCAATTTCCTGGTCCTCGGCGCCGCCGATTACGACCGCCGCTGCCTCTTTAACCTGAGGAGCCGAAAGAAACGCCGCCTCAATTTCGTCGAGCTCAATCCGGAAGCCGCGCAATTTGATTTGCCGGTCTTTGCGTCCAAGAAAATGAAGCACGCCGCCCTCATCGCGGCGGACAAGGTCGCCGGTTCTGTAGAAGCGATCAAAAATGCCCGCGCTCACTTCTCTTTCGAAGAAAGCATTTTTGTTGAGATCCGGCCGGTTCCAATAGCCGCGCATCATGGTCGAACTGCGGATGAGCAGCTCTCCGGCCTCTCCTGTAGAGGTCGGCTTGTCATCTGCGCCCACAATCAACCCTTCGGCGACGTCCCAGACTTCGCCGAGCGGCGGCGACACGCCATTTTCGAGATCGCTCGCCTGCACTGTATGGTGAGTGCATTGATTGACCTCGGCTGGGCCATAGACATTGCTGAAACGCGCCGCCGGGAGCATCGTCATTAAACGCGACAGATGCTTTGCGGGAAAGGGCTCGCCGCCAAACATCACCCAGCGCAGGCTGCTCAGATCGCGTTTCTCCAAAACGCCGAATTCCAGCAATTGCGTCAAGGCAAAGGGAACGGAATACCAATGGGTCAGGCGCTCCGTCTCGATCAGTTTGGAAAGGCTGGCCGGCATTTTCGCATGCTGTTCGGAAATGATGACGGTCGTCGCCCCGACCAGCGAACCGGAGAGATAATCAAATGTCGACATGTCGAAATGCAAAGGCGAGTGATTGCTCAGCCGGTCTCCGGGGCGAAGGTCGTATAGCGCGGCCGCGCGTTTCGCATAGGCGAGCCCGCTCTGATGCGTATGCAAGATGCCCTTCGGCGCCCCGGTCGAGCCTGACGTAAAGATGATATAGGCGGGATCGCCTTCGAGCAGCGCAGGTCTGGGCGCCGTTTTCGCGTTATTGATCTCGTCCCATGCAATCGAAACCGCCTTGCCGGTTTCCGCGTGATCCGCGCCGATGATGCAGGTGAGCGCGCCGTCGACTCCCGCCGCGAGGATCTCACCCGCATCCTTGGCTTTCGGCGCATGGGTGATCAGCGCGCGCATGCCGCATTCGCGCATCACCGCCCGCGTGCGCTCAGGCGGCGCCATGGGGTCAAGCGGCACATAGGCGGCGCCGGCTTTCATCACGCCGAAAATTGAAATCGCCGTCTCAAGCGACTTGTTCAGATAAAGGCCGACGCGATCGCCCTTGCGCACGCCGTTCTGCATCAGCACGGCGGCTAGCTTTGCGCTTTTCTCCGCGAGCGCGCCATAGCTGATCTCATCACGCAGAAACCGAAAGGCCGGCGCATCGGGCGTCCGCTCGGCGGCTTCATCCACAGCGTTGTGTAACAACACAGACATTACCGTTTTCTCACTCCGCGCCCTATCCGCCGAAGACCGCCCGCTGAACAAACCAGAACAGCGCCACCGCCATCAAGGCAATTGAGCCGCCAACGAGGATGACCGGCTTATAGAATGGCTGAGTGCGCAACAGATACAGCACCGGAAAGACCGATCCGACGACCATCAGCTGGCCAATCTCAACGCCCACATTGAAACCCGCAAGCGCCGGGGCCAGAGCCATCTTACGGTAAGTGAACGGATCAAGCACATTGGCAAAGCCCAGACCATGAAACAGGCCCAGTGTGAAAACAATTGTCCATAAACGGCCATGCATAAATGGAATGATGTTGTTAAGGGCGACAATCGCGATGGAAAGCGCGATGACAGACTCGACAAGACGCGCGGGCAATTCAACGATATTCAGTGTCGCCAATGTCAACGTCACAGTATGCGCCACCGTGAAAAAACTAACGATTTTCACAACATGCCAGAATGGCTCGCGGAAACCTGGCGCCGGCATATAGGCGCCAGACTGCAGGATCATCACGGCCGGCAAGAGCAACGAAATCAGAAACAGGATGTGATCGTAGCCAATCGGCACGATATGATAGACGCCCTCGCCAACGAAACGGCCAAAGACATGGGTCTTGGGGATCCCGTCGACC
>JAUIEG010000220.1 GCA_030428745.1 Alphaproteobacteria bacterium | reverse complement strand
TAATTGATGGCCGTCAGGCTTTGGTCAGTCAGGCGGCGCGTTTCAACTTCAGCGCGGTCCAGACATCGTCGAGCGCCTTGATGAGATCGCCCATATGGTCATCCGTATGCAGCGGCGTCGGCGTGAATCTGAGACGCTCCGTTCCTTTCGGCACGGTCGGATAATTGATGGGCTGCACATAGATGTTGTGCTGTTCGAGCAGGTAGTCGGAAACCCGTTTGCAATGCACCGGATCGCCGACCTTCACCGGCACGATGTGGCTCACCGATTCCATCACCGGCAGGCCTTCATCGGCGAGAAGCTTTTTAAGGCGCGCCGCGCGCTCCTGATGCTGCTCGCGCAGATGATTTGACTCTTTCAGCGTTTCCACGCTGGCGAGCGCGCCGGCGACGAGAACGGGCGACAGCGCTGTCGTAAAGATAAAGCCCGACGCATAGGAACGGATCGCGTCGATGATGTCGGCCTTCGCAGCAATGTAGCCGCCCATGACGCCGATCGCCTTGCCGAGCGTGCCTTCGATAATGTCGATCCGGTGCGCAACGCCGTCGCGTTCGGAAACGCCGCCGCCGCGCTTGCCGTAAAGGCCAACCGCATGCACTTCATCGAGATAGGTGAAAGCGTTGTAGCGTTCCGCAAGATCGCAGATCTCAGCAATAGGCGCGATGTCGCCATCCATGGAATAGACAGATTCAAACGCGATCACTTTCGGGCGATCCGCCGGAAGCTCCGCCAGCAATTCTTCAAGATGCTCAAGATCGTTGTGGCGCCAGATGCGCTTGATGGAGCGCCCGCCGCGAATCCCCTCGATCATGGAGGCGTGGTTGAGTTCGTCGGAGAGGATCACGCAATCGGGAAGGATGCGCGAGATCGTCGACAGCGTCGCCTCATTGGAAACATAGCCGGACGTAAAGAGCAGCGCAGCTTCCTTGCCGTGAAGATCGGCGAGCGCACGCTCAAGCTTCATATGATAATGGGTCGTGCCGGCAATGTTGCGCGTGCCGCCGGCGCCAGCGCCGACTTTCTGAAGCGCATTTTCCATGGCCCCGACAACCGCCGGATGCTGGCCCATGCCGAGATAGTCGTTGGAACACCAGACCGTGATTTCGCGGGGTTCGCGCTCATGCTCGTTATGGCCGCCATAATAGAGGGCCCTCGGAAACTGCCCGCGCATGCGCTCAAGGTCAGCAAAAACCCGGTAGCGGCCCTCGGCCCGAACCGCGTCCACCGCCGCCCGGAAAGCTTCATGATAATCGACCATCGCGCTCTTTCGGCTTAACGCCTCGTTTTTACTCAGAATGACACATAATCAACTACCGCCGGTAAAGGCCAGTGCCAAGCCTGCGGACCGAACGCCGCATCTGCGGTAAAACAGAAAATAAAAACGCGCCTCCCGGAAGGAGGCGCGTTTTCCACGCACCAATTGAGAATGATTCTTAAAAAGTTGGCTTGCTGAGGATTCTAGAGGCGATAGCGAACCTGGTCGGCCCAGAAGCGCTCAAGGCGCTGCAGCGTCTTGTTGGTGTCGTCGATGAGCTGGCTGTTGACGCCGCCCACCTGCTCCACCGACTGAAGCTGACGTTCGAACAGCGCCGTGATGGCGTCGCGCACTTCAAGCCCCATGTCGGTCAGCGACACGCGCTTGGAGCGGCGGTCCGTATTGGAGCGCTCGTCCTTGATGTAGCCCTTCTCCACAAGCTGCTTGAGATTGTAGGAGACGTTGGAGCCGAGATAGTGACCGCGCGAGCGTAATTCGCCCGGGGTCAGCTCAGCGTCGCCGATATTATAGAGCAGCAACGCCTGGACGGAATTGATATCCGTCTGGCCAAGCCGCTCAAGCTCGTCCTTGATCACGTCTAGAAGCTGGCGGTGCAGCCGCTCCACCAGATGCAAAAGCTGGAGATAGCCGGACTCCAGCACTTCTGGATCCTTGTCGACCGACGTCGCGCTTTCGCCAATAACTTCTCGCATTGCCCCGTTAACCGTCATTATTATTACTCACTCAACGAAAACCTGTACTGCGGTTATAGGAACGAGGTCTAAAAGCGGCGTTAAGCCGGACTGTTCAATTTGCAATCAAATTCTAAGGACCGGGCTTTAGTCTGGGCTTTCACGGCTGTTGAGAATAATAACAGAGTATGAACAAACACCCTCATTCTGCTCCTTTGGCCCGCTTCCCCGCCCTGCGCCTGCGCCGTTTGCGCCGCACAGACTGGTCCCGCCGCCTGCACGCCGAAACGCGGCTGTCGGCTGACGATCTGATCTGGGCGATTATCTTAAAAGACGGAAAGAATGTGCGCGAACCGGTGGCGGCGATGCCCGGCGTTTACAGGCTGTCGCCTGATGAAGCCGTAACGGCCGCATTGGAGGCGCGCGAGCTCGGTATTCCCGCCCTCGCCCTCTTTCCGTTTACGGACGCCGATGGCCGCACGCCCGGCGGCGAGGAAGCAACAAATCCGGACAATTTGATGTGTCGCACAGCGCGGGCGATTAAGGCCGAAGTTCCCGAGATTGGGCTCATGGCCGACGTCGCCCTCGATCCTTACACCGATCACGGCCATGACGGGCTGATGAAGGACGGCGAAATCCTCAACGACGAAACCGTCGAAATTCTGGTCAAACAGTCCGTGGTTCAGGCGCAGGCCGGTTTCGACATTATTGCGCCGTCGGACATGATGGACGGACGCGTCGGCGCCATCCGCGCCGGGCTCGACAAAGCCGGGTTTCAAGATGTGATGATCATGGCCTACGCCGCGAAATACGCCTCCGCCTTTTACGGTCCCTATCGCGACGCCATCGGCTCGTCAGGCGTCTTGAAAGGCGACAAGCGCACCTATCAGATGGACCCGGCCAACAGCGACGAAGCGATCCGCGAAGTCGCCCTCGATCTCGCCGAAGGCGCCGACAGCGTGATGGTGAAGCCCGGCCTTCCCTATCTCGACATTGTCGCCCGCGTGAAAGATGAATTCGGCGCGCCCACCTTCGTCTTTCAGGTCTCCGGCGAATATGCGCAAATCAAAGCCGCCGCCCAGAACGGCTGGATCGACGGACACAGGGCGATGATGGAGTCGCTGCTCGCATTCAAACGCGCCGGCGCTGATGGGATCATCACTTACTTTGCCGCGGATGCGGCGAAGAAGTTGAGATAAACATGGCAATGAAACGTCTTAAGGAAATTCCGTTCATTCGTTGGATTGTCATTTATACGCTTATCGCATTTGCAGTCGTGATCATTGTCGGTGAAAAACTGCCGCCTACTGTTTCGCGTGTATTAGCCCTAACAGCAGGAATAGGATTTTTCGCCCCAATCGCGGTTTACTTCTTTGTTCTTTTCCAAACTCCGAACGATAAGCTAACTCAAGACCAGCAAGCCATTCGACAAAGCTTGAAAGGTCCTGGAATATTCTTGCTTTCTTTTATCGCACTATCATTTGTTATCGCGACCATAGCAAAGATTGGCGATTGGTTTTTTAATTAAATCCCCCCATATCCGCCTTTCGGCTTCAGGGGTTTTCTCAAAAATCCGTATACGGGCAAAAACAACAGCGCGAAAAGCGTCTTGATGGCGAAGTCGCCGATCATCCAGTTGATCCACGGAACGCCGGAGCCGGCATAGACGCCGGGGAAATAGATCAGCGCATAAGTTCCATAGGCGAGCAGCGCGCCGTAAAGCGGCGCGCGCCACCAGCGTCCGCCGCCGCGGGAAATGTCATAGGCGCTCGCCGCCATATATTGCGCGGCCATGGCGCTCGCGGTGAAGAAGACGGTGAAGCGGACGCCCGGCAAATCGCCGTCCTCTAAAGACGGCGCAAGGATCGACAGCTCCGCAAAGATCGCCGCCGCCGCAACGCCCCACGAGGCGGTGACGGCGCGAGAGGCTTCGTCGCCGCCATATTTGCGCGCGAAGAGAATGACGGCCAGCGGCGCCATCGCCATGATCACCCCGCCCCGCGACAGCCAGTTGGAGGGGCGCGAGGCGATATGATCCCCGGCGATCCAGTCGAATAGATGGACCGGAATATCGACGGTGAGAATCGCGGCCAGCAACACCGGCGCCAGCATCACCGCCAGCATCACCATGCGCATGAAGCCGGTCATGAACGCGCCCATATGGCGCGCTAGCCGCTCCACCGCCGTTTCCCGGGGATTATGCTTTTCGACCGCGGCTTCCATTTATCCTTCTCGGGATCCTTCCGGGGCGTTCTTCTTTCGGCGCTCTTTTATACAGACTCGCCGCCAACCCCCAGAGCCCGGGCTGGAAAAAAGAAGTGGCGTGTCTGATTCAACATGGCAAATTGATCCCCTCCGTCTGCTTCGCAGACACCTCCCCTTTACAAGGGGAGGAAAGCCCATGAGGCCGCTTCTTTTCTCCCCCTTGAAAAGGGGGAGTGTCAGACGACGCCCAGCGCCGGATGACGAGGGGGATCAAAGCGCTGGGCGCAAGCCGTAGCGCCACCGAATAGAAAACGGGGCGGACCCGAAAGCCCGCCCCGTCATTAGATTTCCGAGAAAACCGCTTTAGCGCTTAAGAGGCTTTCGCCAATTTGCGCTTCAGTTTCAACGCGTTCGTTGACAGCTGGCCATCATCGGCCTTGGCGAGGAACACATCGAGGCCGCCCACATGATCGACCGTGCGCAGCGCCGAGGCCGCAATGCGGAACTTGAAGCCCTGGCCGAGCTTGTCCGAATGCAGCGTCACATTGCAGAGATTCGGCAGAAAACGCCGTTTGGTCCGGTTTTTCGCGTGGGAGACATTGTTCCCGACTTTGGGGCCAATGCCCGTCAATTCACAGCGCCGCGCCATTGATCTAGCCTTGCATTTTAAGGGGCCCGCGCCATATCTGGCGGCGTCCGCCCGTTCCGAGAAACCTTGAAAATGAGCCGCGCTCTGTAACTGAGGCCCGGCGGAGCGTCAAGCGCTTTACCCCCGGATTTGAGGGATTAACTGCGACTCTCTTATAAATAGTCCTGTAACCGCCGAAAGCCGTTATTTTCCGTGTCCTCTTCCCAGCCCTTCGACGATTTTTCCGCCAGCGGCGGCGGGCGGCTTTGCGCGGTGCTGGGCCCCACCAACACCGGCAAGACCCATTACGCGCTGGAGCGGATGCTGGCCCACAAATCGGGCATGATCGGCCTGCCCCTGCGGCTCCTCGCCCGGGAGATCTATGACCGGATCATCGCCATCCGCGACCCGCGCGAGGTCGCCCTCGTCACCGGCGAGGAGAAGATCATCCCGCCCAATGCGCGCTACTGGGTGGCGACAGTCGAGGCGATGCCGCTGGAGCGCGAGGTCGATTTTCTCGCCATCGACGAAATCCAGCTCGCCGCCGATCCCGAGCGCGGGCGTGTCTTCACCTCTCGCCTTCTTCATGCGCGCGGACGTGGTGAAACATTATTGCTC
>JAUIEG010000219.1 GCA_030428745.1 Alphaproteobacteria bacterium | reverse complement strand
GACGATTCAAAAGGCGCAGATCAATGATCTCATCGATCTGCAGACCGTTGTCCCGTCCCTGCGCGTGACTCAGCTTCAGAACTCGTCCCAGACCAACTTTACGATCCGCGGGTTTGGCAATGGCGCCAACAACCCGGGTATTGAAAGCTCGGTCGGCGTTTTCATCGACGGCGTTTACCGGTCGCGCTCGGCGGCGGCCATTATTGACCTGCCGACTTTGGAGCGAGTTGAAGTTTTGCGCGGCCCGCAATCGACGCTGTTTGGTAAAAACGTGTCCGCCGGCGCCATCTCTATCACCACAAAATTGCCTACCTTTGACTGGAGCGGCAATGTAGAGGCGAGCTACGGAAACTATGACCAGATGCTCTTCAAGGGCACGTTGTCGGGCCCGCTTTCTGACAATGTTGCTTTCCGCGTCTCCGGCAGCGCCAATAAGCGCGACGGTTATTATTCCAATATTGTAGATGGCACCGATCAAAACGAGCGGAACCGCTGGGCGCTTCGTGGTCAGCTCCTTTGGGAAGCGAGCGATGCGCTCACCTTCCGCGTCATTGGCGATTACAACAAGATTGATGAGAATTGCTGCGGCGCCGTGACGATTTTGAACGGCCCCGCGACACAGGTGATCGCCGCGCCGCCGCCCTTTGGCCTCGGAGAGGAAATTTCCGACGGCACAGACCCGTTCTCGCGCAACGTCGCCATTGACACTGCAACCGACAACAAACTCACCGGCAAAGGGATTTCTTTGCAAGCCGATTGGGAGCTCGGCGATGGCTTCGCCCAGTTGACTTCCATCACGGCCTATCGTGAGCAGTCTGACACGGCGAATACCGACGTCGACTTCAGCGGCGCCGATCTCGCCCAGAACCCGCAGGATCGTAAATACGAAACCTTCACTCAGGAGATTCGTCTTTCATCCGTCGGGGATAACCGCTTCGACTGGATGGTTGGCGCATTCTATTTCAATGAAGATGTGTTCCTCCAGCGCGATGTCATCTTTGGCGCCCAAGAGCGCGCCAATATTGACTTGTTGTTGCAGGCAAGCGGTTCCAGCATTCTTGAGTTCGAGGGTGCCTCGCAGGTTGCTTACGCTTTGACCACTGATCCGATGACAGCGGTCTTTCCGACATTGGGGCCGATTCAGCCTGTCCCATTTGGCGCCTCGTTTACGCCAGGAACAGGCGTGTTCGGCACCTATAATATGGACAACGAGTCCTATTCGTTCTTCGGGCAGGCTGATTTCGAAATCACCGATCGTCTGACGATTTCCGGCGGCATCTCCTATATCGATGACAGCAAGAGTGCGACAGGCGTCAGCAATTTGACGGACTTTGTGTCGCTTTTTGACGTTACAGCGGGCGGTCAATCCTTCGTCGCTGCAACGGTTCTTGGGGGCTTAATCCCGGGCGCGTATGGCGGACCGGTGGCGTTTGATCCGGCTAATCCGGCGGCATTCATTACACCGGCGCTGACATGGGCCTTCGTTGATCCAGTGGGGTTTGCCACTGCGCAACAGACTGCGCTCGGCACTGCGGCTGTGGCGCCGAACCCGCTCGCCGCACTCAGCTCGATCCAGTTCTTCGCGCCGCAGACCAATTTCCCGGATCCGTCGAACCCGTTTGACGACGGCAAGCTTGATAGCAACGATGTGACCTGGACAGCGCGTCTTGCCTATGACGTGACGGACAACTTCAACGCCTACTTTACCTATGCGACGGGCTATAAGGCCGGCGCGTTCAACCTTTCTTCCGACTCGCGTCCTCCTGTTGACGCTTCGGGGCTTGGCCGTGTCGCGTCGCCTGAAGATGTGCGTCTCTTCGAGCTTGGATTTAAAGCCAATTTCGACGGCGGTTATGTCAACATCGCGCTTTTCGATCAGAAGATCGAGGGCTTCCAGTCTAACGTCTTCAACGGCATCGGATTTGACCTCGCCAATGCGGGTGAGCAGACTTCCAAAGGGTTCGAAATTGAATCCCTTTATTCGCCCTGGAATCCGTTGGCGCTGACTTTCGCGCTGACCTATCTCGATCCTGAGTACAAGTCATTCACCATGGCCGGCTGCACGCCGTTTGACGTCGTCAATTGCGGCATGGGCGAGCGTTTCCGCGATCTTTCCGGCACGCGCGTGCCCGGCGTCCATGAGGTCAGCCTGTCGACTTCAGCGACCTATAGCTTCGATGTGAATGACAATTGGGGCGGGTATGCACGCATCGAATATCTCTATGAGTCGGACGTCGCGCTCATCGAGAACATTCCCGACAGCATTACCCGTGAGGTGAATGTCCTGAACGCCAGCATCGGCTTTGAAACCCGGGACGGTTTTGAGGTCATGGTTTGGGGCCGCAACCTTACGGATGATGAGTACTTCCTGCAGGGCTTCCCAACGGTTGCTCAGACAGGCAGTGTCTCCGGTTACACCAATTCGCCGCGGACATATGGCGTAACGGTGCGCAAGAGCTTCTAACGCCGGACGCGCCAGGGGGCTGACAAGAGGGGACTTGGAAAAGGGCGGCTTTAGCCGCCCTTTTTCTTTGCGAAGGCGTTTTTAGCGCGAGGCTTGATAAAATTGCGCCTAGTTCATTGAGGCTGTTTCAACCTCTTTTTCGCAAAACTAAAGGCTTGTCAGGGGAGAGACCCATGGCCTTTGCAAAAAAGCAGGAGGCGCTGCGAATTAGCGCCGACCGTCTCGCCAGTGTTGCTGGCGGGGGCGGCGCCATGGCGACTGAGGCCGCTGTCGCCGCGCCGGAAAGCACGCCGCGCATGCGTGTCGAGCTCCAGCCAGACCTGTCGCGCATGCGCCCGCGCGGTGTCGCCATGGAGACGCCCGAAGAACGCAAGAAGCGTCTCGCCGCCAAGACCATCAACTTCACCGCGACGTTTTTTGCGCGGATTGTGATCATGGGGGTCGTCGCATATCTCATGTATGAAATTTATCAGGGAACGGGCGCGATCCATCGCGGCTACGCCATGGGCATGTTCGCCATGGTCGCCGATTTCGGCCGGGTCCTTATCAAGGCCATGGAGCCCGGCACGAAATAGCCGGCCGCTATCAACCTGGCGCACAAGCACAGCCTCTCGCCGCAAGCACGCAGGCGTGATCGCCCCTGGCCCTTGTATCGCCGCCGGTCCGCCCCATTTCGACCGCAATGGAACACCCCAATAGACAGGCATCGATTTGTCTGGGGAGAGAGAGCGATGAGTATCTTGGAAATCTTATTGATCGGGTTTATCGGCGTGACGTCCTTTCTGGGCGCGACCAGCCTGTTTGTTCGCACGCGCCACTAACGCTTGCGCGCAGCCGTGATCATAACCAGCGTCCAGCCGGCGAGGAATGAGACCCCGCCGAGGGGCGTGATCATGCCGAACCAGCGCGGCATGCCAAGCGACATGGCGTAAAGCGATCCTGAAAAGAGGGCGGCGCCCAAAAGGAACGCCCAGCCGGCGCGGCGAAGCGGCGCGACATCATTGAACGACAAGGCGAGGGCGGCGACGGTGTGCGTGAGGCCGTAAAACGTCGCCATTTGCCACCAGTCTTGAGCCTCAACAGACAGTTTGCCCTCAAGCCCGTGAGCGCCAAACGCGCCCAACGCAACAGCGACAAAGCCGGCAAGACCAGCGAACAGGGCGAGCGGGTTCATCTTTCGGCTCCTTTCCTACTGCTGCTTATAGCGGCGCGAGAGCGCTGATCGCCAACTTTTATCATCGTTGGCGCAATTGGCCCTATATCGCTTGCCCCATCCATCCAGGACAGGCCTTGCGGCTTGACCGCCGCGCCCCCATTTGCGAGTTCTGGGGCCTGACTTCGGGTCGGCGAATCCCGCATATTCTGCGGCGTTTCCTCTAGCCGTCGGCCCTTCTTCTCGCGCCCACTGAGGGGCGCTGAGCGGGATGGCGCATCTGTGCGCCCGCGCCGATAACGAAATCCGCGAGCCTGACGGCCGCGAAGGGCGCGACAAACTGGAACTATGGGAAGACAGATCATGTCCACAGCCAAAAAAGGCGACATCGTCGCTATCAATTATGTTGTGCGCACCGGCGACGGCCGCGTCGTCGGCGGCACCGAGAAGGAAGGGCCGCAAACGCTCACCCTCGGCCAGGCGGAAATTTTTCCGGAGATTGAGGCCGCCCTCGACGGCATGGAGGTCGGCGAGGAAAAGGCGGTCACTGTCCCGTCTGACAACGCCTTCGGGCCGCGGCGTGAGGAAATGGTGGTGCAGATTCCCCGCGCGCAATTGCCGAGCGATCAGCCGCCGCAGCCGGGGCTTCAGCTTTCTGCGAAGATGCAGGATGGCTCCACGGTCAATCTCACCATCACCGATGTGAGCGAGGAAGCCGTTGTCGCCGACGGCAATCACCCGCTCGCCGGGCAGGATCTCCATTTCGGCCTGACCTTGGTCGAGATCAAAGAGGCCGCGTAACAAAACCGGCCTTTGAGAGATTGAAAACGGCGCTTGCGAAGGCGCCGTTTTTTTTGCGCGCGAGCGCGCAAAGTTCAATCGTCCACATACCATCGTCACCGCCTTTCTGATGAAAGCGAGTGGATAAGGGCGGAGAGGTTGCGCGAGACGCAAAACTTCCATGTCAAAAGTAACAGCGGAGGCTTTGCGCCTCGCGCGGGCGGCGTTTTATCGGACCGTCTGGCCCGGCCGTAATCATGACCGCCGGACGGTTTTACTCGCCAGACGTTGAGCCATGAGAAAGCCCGGGCTCTGCGGCCGGCAAAGCTGGGCTCCCCTCCGTATCGCGGGTCGACCAGCTTGCGCGCTGCAATCCGGATCGTTGAAGAACGGTCGCGACAACGCCTCTCCATATCCGGACTGCCGCGCAGTATAAGGCAGGAAAAAAACTGGTGAAAAATTATCCACGGGTTCCCGTTTGGCCTTATACTTGGCCGGCCCCCATCACCCCTCTGATAGCGTGCGTCCCCGTCATCCCGTGCGCACTGCGGCGCGCAGCGCTGCTGTGCAGACCCGGGATCGCTTGCCGCACGCTCCGTTACCCCATCTGCCGCACAGCACGCAGTGACGCCGCCCGTCATCCCGTGTGCAGCGCAGCACGAAGCGGTGCGCTGCTAACACGGGATCGGCCGCAACGAAGCGCCGCCCCGAAACCGATCCCGTGTCTGCGCCGCGTCATTGTCATGCCGCGCCGCGCACGGGATGACGGCGTGGGATGGTTTTGAATAGGGCGGCACTTGGCCCGCCATGGAAAGAGAAAAGCGGTGGGCTAAAGCCCGCCCTAGGTAGCGTGCTATTGTGAAAAGATTGTGTGTACGCGTTTGATTATCATTGCCAATGTGAGCAGAAAATTTATTGCGAGGAATATAAAAGCGCACGTCAATATTTTTGAAAAGCTATGATCGCAATTAATGAAGTATAATAATGTCAAAAGGCAGATAGAAATTA
>JAUIEG010000218.1 GCA_030428745.1 Alphaproteobacteria bacterium | reverse complement strand
AAACGAAGAACCATAATTGATCATGACAACGCCGCCTTTTTCAGCGACCTTCTTCACGAGCTCATCAGACAGATTGCGCTCCCAGTCCGGCGTAAAATGACGGAGCGACGAGTGCGACGCGATCACTGGCGCGCGGGTTGTGGCGAGGACATCTTCAATAGCCGCATCGGAAAGGTGGCTGACATCAACCATAATCCCCAGATCGTTCATGGCGCGGACAACTTCGAAACCGAAAGGAGAAAGCCCGTCCCATTTCTTGTTTTCATCGTAAGAGGAGTCGGAAATATGATTGGCTTTAGAGTGGGCGAGCGTCACATAACGCACGCCGCGATCGTAAAAATGCTTTAGGTTCGCGAGATCGCCTTCAATCGGAGAGCCGTTTTCCATACCAAGCGGCATGGCGATTTTACCTTCCGAAAAAATACGACGCACATCCTTTGGGCTGTAAGCGATTTCGTATTTTTCGGGATATTGTGCGGCGACGCCCTCCATCAGGCCAATGAGGATATCCGCGCGCGCTTTGGCGCCGCCCTTTTCTTCATAATCGGCAGCGACGTAAATGGACATGAAAGGCGCATCAAGCCCGCCCTCTTTTGCCCGCGCATAATCGAAGTCGACGGTTTTTTCACCAGCCGCGATATCGGCGCCCGCCTCAGCGACGGTCGACGGCGCGTCCACATGACCGTCAACAATCACATATTTATGGGCGATCTCCACTGCCCGGGCCGAAGGCTCCGCCAGCGCGGATACCGGAGCGGCGGCGGCAATCAAGGCGGCGCCGGAGAGAAGACAGGCGGCAAGGGTTTTCATGAGAAGAGGCCTTTCGGATGGTGTGCGAGTAAAAAATGCTGAAAAGCATGCTGCCATGATTTGGCCCCCCGGCACGCGGCAAATCAACCGCGATGCTGCACATGCGAAGCTCATTGGGGAAAATCACGGAGAAATGTTACCGGGGCGGTTAGGCCAATGGCCGAAACCGCCCCGGCAGGGAGAGATGGCGCCGGGAAATAACGCTCTCGGGGGAGAGAAAAGCGCGAAAACCCGAAAACCGGGGCGCAAGATATGCGCGTTGCGCCATAAAGATTGTCGTCAACATGACAAACTACGAAAGAGCGCCAGTGAATATTCGGTTAGGATGAAATTCTGGCGCCCGCGCCCGGCGAACGTAATTGCGAGCGATTCGCATCTGGTGCTTGCCCTCACCTCGCTCCCCGACGCCTCTTTCGACGGTAAAAATCGTTTCTACTCTGTATGCTGATTAATTATGTCCTCTGGCCGCCCCGGGGCGCGACATGGGCTGCGCCGGACGACGCATGGCGTTTCTCTCTTCCCCCTATGGCCGAATTCGAATTTTGTTAGTCTCGCGGCAACGCTAGGAAAACGAGGAACAAGATGAAAAAAGCGGCGCACCTACATCGACGCAGTTTCATGGCCGCCGCCGCGGCGGCGACGGTTTTGCCGGGCGGTCACGCGCTTTCAAAGCAGAAAACGCCTCCCAACTTCCTGTTCATCATGGCCGACGATCTCGGCTGGGCCGATGTCGGCTGTTACGGCCGCGACGACATATCAACGCCGAATATCGACAAGCTGGCGCGGCGCGGCATACGTTTTACTGATGCTTACGCGAACTCTTCCGTGTGCTCTCCAACGCGTCTCGGTCTCATTACGGGGCGCTATCAATACCGGCTGCCCCTTGGGGCGGAAGAGCCGCTTGGCATTCACAGCACAAAACGATTGCCTGACGACGCGCTCACAATGCCGGAGCTTCTCGCAGCCGCCGGTTACCAGACATCCCTTGTGGGCAAATGGCATCTTGGAACCGTGGCGGGATCGGGCCCGCTTCAACATGGCTATCAATCGTTCTGGGGCATCCGTTCCGGCGGCGTCGACTATTTCCGTCACAGCTTCATCTTTGGCGAAGAGGAAACACCCGACCTTTGGGACGGCGATACTGCTGTTCAAGAAACCGGTTACCTGACGGAGCTTCTTGGTCAGCGCGCCAGCGAAGAAATCATCCGTATGAGCGCGAACGATGCTCCTTTTTTGCTGAGCCTTCATTTTACAGCGCCGCACTGGCCATGGGAAACCGCTGAAGACATCGAGGCCGCTCGGAATTTGCGGCAGAGCCTCGACTTTGAGGGCGGGTCCATGGCGACTTATCGCGGCATGGTGGAAAGCCTCGATCAGGCCATCGGGGGCGTATTGAAAACGCTCAAAAAAGCAGGTCTCGACGATAATACCGTCGTCGTTTTCACCTCTGATAATGGCGGCGAACGGTTTTCAAAAACCTGGCCGTTCAACGGCATGAAGGGCGAGCTTCTCGAAGGCGGAATCCGCGTGCCGCTCATCGTGCGCTGGCCGGGACAGATCGAAAAGGGAATCATAACGGCTCAGACCGCGATGAGCATGGACTGGCTGCCCACCATGCTGGACGCCGCGGGCGTCAGTTACGAGCCATCCAATTTTGACGGCGTCAGTTTGTTGCCGGCGCTTGCCGGCGGAGACGTGGTCAATCGCAAACTCTTCTGGCGCTATCAGGCCCATGAACAGAAAGCCATGCGGGAAGGTCCGTGGAAGTATCTTTCCATCGAAGGCAATGAATATCTTTTCCATGTCGACGCTGATCCCATGGAACGGGCAAACAAGAAGACCATCGAGCCGGAACGCTTTGCGCGGATGCAGGCCGAATGGACAGCATGGAATGAAACCATGCTTGCTTACCCCGAAGACAATCCAAGCTGGAGTAACAAATTCGGCGCCTTCATGGCGGATCGATATTGACGCCGATTTGAGCAGCC
This sequence comes from Alphaproteobacteria bacterium, assembly GCA_030428745.1. Classification (GTDB taxonomy): domain Bacteria; phylum Pseudomonadota; class Alphaproteobacteria; order Caulobacterales; family Parvularculaceae; genus Hyphococcus. The sequence continues at coordinate 2,623 of JAUIEG010000218.1, read as the reverse complement.
AATCCATGCCGGCCTGACTAAGCTGAAAAAAAGGCGCCACCACGTTGCGCCGCATAACATTATCAGGGAGCGGAGCAAGTGACAGAAACTGTCCTTCACAAGGAAGGCGACTGGCCATCGCCCGCGCGAGCCTATTGGGGGCTCACCGTGCTGACGATCGCGCTCATGGTGGCGACCCTCGACCGCTCCATCATTTCGCTTTTGGTCGAACCAATCAAAGCGGACCTCAAGCTTACAGACACGCAATTCTCCCTCCTCACCGGTTTCGCCTTTGTCTTTTTCTACGCTTTTCTCGGACTTCCCATCGCCCGGCTTGCGGATGTCAAAAGCCGGCGCGTGATTATTGGCATTGGCGTCGCGTTCTGGAGCTTCGCGACCATGCTGTGCGGCCTTGCCGCTAATTTCTGGCATCTCTTCTGGGCGCGGGTCGGCGTCGGCGCCGGAGAGTCATCCTTTGCACCAGCGACCTTCTCCATCATCACCGACAGCTTCCCGCCGGAAAAACTTCCGCGCGCCTTCGCCATCAACTCCCTTGGGTTCATCGCCGGCGCCGGCATCTCCAACCTCGCGGGCGGCGCCATCATCGCCGCTATCACCGCCGTCGGCGTCATCAACCTTCCGTTCATAGGCGAATTGAAGCCATGGCAGATGGTGTTCATCCTGGTCGGCTTGCCGGGTTTTGTTGTCGCCGCGATGATGGCGACGATTGAGGAGCCGAAACGCAAAGGTCAGCTCAAACAAAGCGCCGGCAAAGCGAAGGCCCTGCCGGTGAAAGAGATCTTCGCCTACCTCAATCAGGAGCGGCGAACCTATGCGCCGATGTTTTTATCCCTCGCCGTCAAAGTCCTGTTGAGTTACGGCGCCGTCTTGTGGCTGCCTGCATTATTCATCCGCACCCATGGATGGACGGCGCCGCAGATCGCCTATGTTCTCGGTGTGACGTCATTAATCACGGCGCCGTTCGGATTATGGCTCGGCAGTTTCATTTCCGAGCGCTGGGCGAAGGCGGGCCGCAATGACGCATATATGCGGCTTGTTCTGTACGCCTCCATTGGACTCATGCCATTCGCTATCGCCTACCCGCTCGTGGACAACGCCTGGCTCGCCATTGTGCTTTATGGAACCAACACTTTTATTGCGTCTATCGGCATTGCGCCGGGCAACGCTGCACTGCAGGTCGTGACGCCGGCGGAAATGCGCGGACAAGTGCGCGCGCTTTATCAGTTCGTTTTCAATGTTATCGGCTACGCCGCCGGCCCTTTAATCGTCGCGCTGTTTACGGACTATCTCTTCGGCGCCGAGGATCAGCTGCGATACTCTATGGCGTTGCTTGCGATTATTCTGGCGCCCGCCGCGTGCCTGGTCACCTGGATTGGCGTCAAGCCTTATGGCGAAAGCTACGCCCGCGCCATGGCGCGTTATGCAGCCCAGGGATAAACACGGTTTTCCGCTTGCGTCTTTCAGCATACCTTCTCCATGTCATTGGTCTTCGGCGTTAGTCGTCACGCTCGCGCGCGGCGACAACGGCTCGGGCGTAAGGCCGCAAAGCTTTCCAACTCAAAAACAGGCCGATCGGCGCGAGGATCGCCGCAGCCGCAGCCATGGAGCTTCCCAGCATCGCTTCATTCTTGAAGATATTGTCTGTCATCAGGGCGACGATCAGCGGTCCTGCGCCATAGCCCATGACATTGAAGATCGCGATATAGAGCGCCGACACCGTGCCGCGCATACGCCCCGGCGTAATCACCTGCATGGCGGCGTTCGCGGGTCCCGCGCCAAGGGACCCCAGAAACAGCGTCGCGCCATAAAGCGTAAAGGCGATCCACGCCGTCGGCGCCAGCGGATAGAGAATGGCCAACGGTGCGAGGAGGACAGACACCCACAAGACGATCCGCATATTCGCGTCGTCATGTCCTTTCGCGGCGAGCCATGTCGCCGCTTGTCCGCCAATCAACAACCCCAGCGGCGCAACAATCAGCCCGATGGCGCCGAGCATGGGGCCCGGCTCGCCCGGCGCATAGCCGAAGCTTCGTTCGAAAAAGGCAGGCGACCAGACGGCGTTGCCAAAACTCAGCATGGATTTCACGCCAGCGGCGATGAACATCGGAAAATAGGCCGGGCTCCACAGCTTTAGAAACTCAAGGACCTTACTGAAGGACGGCGTCACGGCGCCGGTACCTTCGTCCTTGCGCGGCGGTTCCGGCACGGTCAGCACCATGAGCAAGGCCCAAAACATGCCCGGCAGGCCGACAATAACGAAAGTCATTTGCCACGGCTTTAACGTGCCGACGATGGGAAAAGTCTGCGGCCCGAGTTCCGTCAGCCAGACAATGAGATAGCCGCCCACAAGCAGCGCCATGCCCGAGCCCATCACCATGCCAATATTAATGATGGAGATGGGCCGCGCCAGTTTTTCACGCGGGAACATATCCGCCGTCATGGAATAGGTGGCGGGGCCATTGCAGCTTTCGCCGACGCCGACGCCCATGCGTGCAATCGCCAATTGCCAGAAATTCTGCGCAAGACCGCAAGCCGCGGTCATCAATGACCAGAACGCGATTCCCGCGCCGATAATCCATTTACGCGGCCCGCGATCCACCAGCCGTGAGATAGGAATACCAAC
>JAUIEG010000217.1 GCA_030428745.1 Alphaproteobacteria bacterium | reverse complement strand
TGCCGCAGGCGGCGGCGGCGAACCGCAATGTCTTTTATGACGGCGCGCGCGCGAAAAGCGTGGGCGAAGTCGTCGCCTCTATCGCAACATCCATGGGCGGCGCAGCCAATGCGACCGGCGGCGCCCCGGCGGCGGCGCAAACACAATCCGCGCGAGACTTTTCGCCGGTGCGCAGTTACATGCATCAGATCGTCGATGCGTTTACGGCGCCGATCAAAAAAGCACCGGTCTCAGGTTACAGCGCGACGGCGCTCGCCGTGCTCGATGCGCTTGATCCGACATCACTGCGCAAGGACCGCGACGATCGGGACCGCTCGTAATTAAAATCTGAGAAGCATTAGTTCAGCAGCGCGGGGCGGTGACGCCTTCGGGCAGTTTCGTATCAGGCGCGGCGCAGGCTTTGGTGAGCTGTTCCGTCGTCAGGTTGACTGCACTCGAAAGATCGGCTCCCTGGATTTGTGCGCCGGCAAAGTCGGCCGCCTTCAGATCAGCGCCGGTAAACGTCGTCTTGCTGAGCGTCGCATTGATGAACCGAACCCCGGTCAGGTCTGCGCCGTCAAACTGCGCGCCGGCCGCATTGGCGCCACTGAATGAGGCGCCGGCCGCGTAAGCGGCGCGAAAGTCGGTTTTGGAAAGATTAGCGCCGGCGAAGGAAGAAAAAGAGAGGTCGGCGTCAATAAACTTCGCGCCGGTGAAATCGCCAGCGCGCGCCTTCGCTTCGCGCAACTCGGCGCCGGAAAAATCACTGTTGATGAACATGGCGGCGTTGAGGTTGGCCTTCGCCATACGCGCGCCCTTGAAATTAACGGCGTCGCCCGTGGCGCCTTCAAGGCTGGCGCCGTCCAGCAGCGCTTCATTGAAAAGCGCTTGCGAAAGATAAGAGCTTGCGAAATTCGACTTTGGAAGATCCTGATTTGAGAAGCTCTCGCCGCTGAAATCCTGCGCCACATGCTTCAGGTCGTCCTTAACCGCCTTCGCGCCGCCGACATTGATGCTGGGAAGCTTGACGCCGGCGCCGTCCAGCACTTTTTCCAGCTCAGGCCCGATCTGCTCCACCTGTGACAACGGCTTGGCGATCTCTTTGCCGATCTCCGCAACAGGGTTAGGTTTATTATAGTTTTTCGATCCCGGCGTGATTGTCGTAATCACGGACATCAAGACGATCATCAAAACCATTATAAACGCGATCAACTTCATCGCGGGACTCCCGGGTTCTTTCTCCCTCACAAGGTAGGCCAGGCCGGGTCAATGTCCGATTAAGGATAAAATTCGAATTGTCACAGGGCGGGCTGTTAAGGAGCTGTTAAGAACAGCCAGAGGAGGCGCCGCAGCTGTCGCATTTGAGGCAGGCGCCATTGCGGACAAGGGTGAATTGTCCGCATTCCGCACAAGCGTCGCCTTCATAACCCTTGATGCGGGCTTCGGTGCGGGCGTTGCCGGGCGTCGCCAGAACGCCGCGCGGCGCCTTCTGGTTCACCGCGTCGGCAAGCTTTGCGATTTGCGCTTCGATTTCCGGCGGGCTTTCGGCGCGCACCGGCTCCTCAATGTCTTCGATTTCGACATCGATGTCTTCTTCCTCTTCATCAGCGCCATGCGCTTCCTTGGCCGAATGGCGCAAACGATCGAAATCGCCGCCCCTGAGGATCACAAGATTGTCGGTGACGGTGGAGCGTGAGAAGCCTTTGGAAATAAGCTTGGTGGCGTCGGCCTGCGTTTTTTCCTCGCTCACGCCGCGGCCGATGGCGTCGACGGCGCTCTCATCGGGATGGACATGTGCGAGATCGCCGCGGCCAAGATAGGAAATCGCCAGTTCGCGGAAGATATAGTCGAGGATCGAGGTGGCGTTCTTGATCTGGTCGTTGCCCTGCACAGGTCCCGCTGGTTCGAACCGTGTGAAGACATAGGCATCGACGAATTCTTCCAGCGGCACGCCATATTGCAGACCGAGGGAAACGGCGATGGCGAAATTATTCATGAGCGAGCGGAAGGCTGCGCCTTCCTTGTGCATATCGATGAAGACCTCACCGAGTTCGCCGTCGTCGAATTCGCCCGTATGGAGATAGACCTTGTGGCCGCCGACAATTGCTTTTTGGATATAGCCTTTGCGCCGATCGGGAAGACGCCGCCGCCCCGGCGTGCGTTCAATGATGCGCTCGACTATCCGCTCCGCGACGATTTTCGATTTCTCCGCCGCGGGCGCCGCTGCGATGTCGTCCTGAAGGTCGTCTTCCTCTTCCTGCGTTTCCGAGGCAAGGAGGGCCGCTGCGAGCGGTTGCGACAGTTTCGAACCGTCACGATAGAGCGCAATGGATTTGAGCCCCATGCGCCAGGCAAGCATATAGGATTTGGCGCAATCGCCGATGCTGGCGAAATTGGGCAGGTTCACGGTCTTTGAAATCGCGCCTGAAATAAAGGGCTGCGCCGCCGCCATCATTTTCAGATGCGCCTCGACGGAAAGCGCCCGCGTTCCAATGCGCCCGCATGGATTAGCGCAATCAAATACGGGGTAATGCTCTTCTTTCAGATGCGGCGCGCCTTCGACGGTCATCGCCCCGCAGCAGAACAGATTGGCCTGATGGATCTCTTCATCGGAAAAGCCGAGATATTGGAGGACTTCATAGCCGGTGAGAGTCAGCTCGCTTTCATGCATGCCGAGTACATGAACGCAGAAATCCTCGCCTAGCGCTTGTGGTGTGAAAGCGTAGGTAAGATCGAAGGTCGTTTTGAGCCGTTCTTCCAGCGCCTTAATGTGGCGGTCTTCGAAACCTTCTCGGCGAAGATCGTCGAGACAGACGCCGGGCGCATCTTCCAGCGTGCCCCGTCCGGCGGCGTAGTAGCCAATGTCTTCGATCTCAGCATCCGTATAGCCAAGCGCTTTGAGCGCCGCTGGAACGGAGTGGTTGACGATTTTGAACATGCCGCCGCCAGCGAGCTTTTTAAATTTGACGAGCGCGAAATCGGGTTCGATGCCGGTCGTATCGCAGTCCATGACGAGGCCAATGGTGCCGGTCGGCGCCACCACGGTCACCTGCGCATTGCGGAAGCCGTTAATGGCGCCGAGTTCGTAGGCCTCGTTCCAGACGCGCCGCGCGGCCTCCGTCACTGTCTCCCAAGGGCAGGCGTCAGCGTCGAACTGCGCTGGTTCGACAGCAAGGCCTTCAAACGCGCCGCCGATCGCAGTGCCGGCGCAGGCGCGTCGATGATTGCGCATAACCCGCAGCATATCATCGCGATTGTCGGCGAATTGAGTGAAGGGGCCGGCGACAGACGCCATTTCCGCCGACGCGCGATAGGCCGCGCCGGTCATGAGCGCTGAAATCCCGGCGGCAACCGCGCGGCCTTCCTCGCTGTCATAGGCCAGCCCCGATGACATCAAAAGGCCGCCAAGATTGGCGTAGCCGAGGCCGAGCGTCCGGTAATCGAAAGATCGCCTTGCGATTTCCGCAGACGGGTATTGCGCCATCATGACGGAGATTTCGAGGGTCAGCGTCCAGAGGCGGCAGGCATGTTCGAAAAGATCGGCGTCAAAACCGGTTTCGGTCTTGAACTTCAAAAGGTTCAGCGAGGCGAGATTGCAGGCCGTGTCGTCGAGGAACATATATTCCGAACACGGATTGGAGGCGCGGATGTCGCCGCCCGCCGGGCAAGTGTGCCAGGCGTTGATCGTGTCATGGAATTGCAGGCCCGGATCGGCGCAGGTCCACGCCGCCGAACAGATATTGCTCCAAAGCGCGCGGGCGCGGATGGTTTTCATCGTTTCGCCATCGGTGCGCCGGGTGAGGGGCCACGGCCCATCGTCATTGACGGCTTTCAGGAAGGCGTCGGTGATGCGCACCGAATTGTTGGCGTTCTGGCCGGAGACGGTGCGGTAGCCTTCTGAATCCCAGTCGAGGTCGAAGCTTTCAACCTCGATCTGGCGATAGCCTTGTCGGGCGAAATCAATGACCCGCCGGATCGACGCGTCCGGAACACAGGCTTTTTTCGCTTCTTTGACAGCCGTTTTGAGGGCCTGGTTTTCTTTCGGATCAAAACGGGTTTCAGCGTCCTCTTCCTGCCAGCAAGCTTCAAGCACGCGGGGCAGGTGCCTGGCGAGCACGCGCGATCCCGTCACAAGCGCGGCGACTTTTTCTTCTTCACGCGTTTTCCAGGAAACGAACTCTTCGATGTCCGGATGATCGGCGTCGACGACAACCATCTTGGCGGCGCGCCGTGTTGTACCGCCGGATTTTACGGCGCCGGCTGCTGCATCGCCGACTTTCAAAAAACTCAACAGGCCGGAGCTTTTGCCGCCGCTCGAAAGCGGTTCGTCCAGCCCGCGAATGTTAGAAAAGTTCGTGCCGGAGCCGGAGCCATATTTGAACAGGAGCGCTTCGCGCTTCCACAAATCCATGACGCCGCCATCGCCGGTAAGGCTGTCATCGACGGACTGAATGAAACAGGCATGGGGCTGCGGGCGTTCATAGGCGCTGTCAGATTCGGTAAGCGCGCCGGTGGCGTGGTCCACATAGAAATGACCTTGTCCGGCGGCGTCGATCCCATAAGCCCAGTGAAGGCCGGTGTTGAACCATTGCGGAGAGTTGGGGGCGCCAACCTGCTGCGCCAGCATGGCGCGCATCTCGTCCAGATAAGAAAGCGCCGCGTTCTCATCGTCGAAATAGCCGCCCTTCCACCCCCAATAGGCCCAGGCGCCGGCCATGCGGTCAAACACCTGCTTCGCAGATATCTCCGGTCCGTAGCGTTCGTCGGCGGGAAGTTTTGCGAGGGCCGCAATGTCGGGCATGGAGCGTTGCAGGAAATCCGGCACGCCTTTTTCTTTCACCCGCTTCGTACGGGCCGGCACGCCAGCCTTCCTCAGATATTTCTGAGCGAGAATGTCGACTGCGGTCTGGCTCCAGGTTTTAGGAACCTCAAGGTCGCGCATCTCGAAAATGATTTCGCCGGAAAATGCGCGAATCTCTGAATCGGCGCGCCGGAAGACGGCGCCGCCATAAGGCGCGCCCGAGCTTTCCGTATATCGCCGATCAATGCGCATTCATTCCTGCCCTTCGGGACCGCCCGGTCCCGCCACCGGTTTTCGCCCCTAGTTCTCGCCCCAAGTTTTCGCCAAGGCGGGCCCCGATTACAATATAGTCGCCTGAGCGCTCCGGCTCCACCGGGCCCGCCAAACCCTGTCAGCCCACGGCCTCGTTGAGGGGGGTCGGCTAATTTTCCCCTAATTTCAAGGGAAAAGCGCCTAGTACAGGGTTCGGGCGCAGTCCCTTGCGGGCTATGGCGACGGGCGCCATATTCGCGCCGCGACGAGGGGCTATTATGGACCCCGGAGATTCAGGAATCCTTGCATGTTTTCGCAGCTTTTTACCTGGTGGAACTCAACCACCTTCGGCACCTCCTTCACCCTCTGGCGCAAGGGCGCGCGCCTCGTGGGGT
>JAUIEG010000216.1 GCA_030428745.1 Alphaproteobacteria bacterium | reverse complement strand
GGTTCAAACGCCACGCTGTTGGGGCCTGCGTTTTTGCCGGGCGGCGCATATTCATATCCGGCCGCGGCAAAGTTTCCGAAAGGCCGGTGCGATCCGTCCGGTGAAAGCGCGATCAGGCCGTGCGCCCGGTCGGCGACCAACAGCCGGCCGTCAGGCAGAGCGACGCCGTCTTCCGGGCGATGGAGAGACCGGTCAGCGGGAAAAAACTCTCCGTCTTCAAAAGCCCAGTGCGGATCGGTTGTTTCTTCCGCGAGACTCTTTTGCCCGGTCGTCGCCTCCGGGGCGCTCGACTCAGATTCGTTCGATGGGGCGCAGGCGCAAAAGCCAAAGCCCACAACGGCAATTAAAAATTCAAGGCGCATTCTCAGTTCCCCCTGATTGGTTTCAGTCCCTAACAGGACTTACGCAATGATATCCGGCAGCATGGAGTCCTTGAGCTCCTGGATTAGGTCTTTGAGCGCAAGTTTTTTCTTTTTCAGCCGCGCAATGGTGAGCCGTTCATAAGGTGAGTTCATTTCGAGCGAGGTGATCGCCGCGTCGAGGTCGCGGTGCTCCTGTTCGACCATGGCGAGCCGGATCGTCAGGGCTTCGTCATTGGCGCCGTCAAAATCTCTGTCGTTCGCCGCGAACCGCTTGCGGGCGAGGAGATCCGCATTCAGCGACGCCGCCGGAGCCGACCGTTCCGGTCCGCTGTTTTCGTCTTCGCCGTCGCTCATTAAGCCTGTCCCGCCGCCTGCTGGTTTTCATCGGGGAAAATATGGTCGATCAGGTCGCGAAGCAATGCGCTTGAAAAGCCGTGGCGACGCGGTGCGTCCATCAGGCTCGCATAACGCGCGAGGTTGTCTCTCGCCGCCGCCAACATGGGCTCGCGCTCAATCGGCGACGCCGGGCGGGAGAGCTTGAACAGGATATTCTGTTCGTGACGTTCGCCGGCCAGCTCTATTTCCTTGAGCAGCGTATAAAATTCTGGAGGACCGATTTCATGGGCGTTAATGCGCGCCTCGCGCAAGGGCTCCACGACGCCGTCCGACCATTCCGTTGTGGCGCGGATAGCGGCGCGCAGCGCATCCACGCTTAACGCTTCGCCTTCGCTGGCGCGCCAGACACACCAAAGCGCGAGATTGACGTCAAATCCGAAATCGTCCTGAAGATAGATCAGCCGGTTTTTCACCCCCGACAGTTCGTAGGCGTTGAGAGACCATCGCCAGAACCGGTGTCCTTTCGGCTTGCTCATCCGCGCCTTCCTTTTTCAAGGTCCTCGCCCCAGCGTTTGACCAGAGGCGTTTCGATGCCGAAGAGGTCGAGCGCGCGGCCGACGGACTGGTCGACAAGATCGTCGACGCTTTGCGGCTCCGCATAGAAGGCGGGCAGGGGCGGCGTAATCACGGCGCCCATTTCCGCAAGGTTCGTCATGGTGCGAAGATGCCCGAGATGAAACGGCGTTTCGCGGACCATCAGGACGAGCTTGCGCTTTTCTTTCAGAACAACATCGGCGGCGCGCGACAACAGCGTTCCCGTGACGCCGGTTGCAATCTCCGACATGGTTTTCACCGAGCATGGGGCGATCAGCATGCCGAGAGTTTTAAAAGACCCGGAAGAAACCGGCGCGCCGACATCGCCGATCGCGTAGCGGCAGTCGGCAAGCGCGGCGAAATCCGCCGCCGATTGATCGAGCTCATAGCGAATCGTCATCTCGCTCGCCTTGCTCAAAATCAGGTGAGTCTCCACATCGGTTTCCCGGAGCGCTTCAAGCGCCCGGCGAGCATAGACCGCGCCGGAGGCGCCGGTTACGCCGATAACCAGTCTGCGGGTCGTTTTCATAGCGAACTCAATATCTTGACGATTATTTCATAGCGTATTGGTGAACATACCGCCAACAAATTCGACTAACCGTCGTTAATCCAAGAAACCGTGACAGGGCAGGGCTTTTTATGCTTATATAGGCGGTGTCATTTCCCAACAAAGGAGGCCGATTATGGCGATAAAAGCTCACATGGAAACGCTCAACAGGCGGCACCAGGAGCTGGAGGCGGCTATTACCGCCGAAACGAAATCTCCGGGTTACGACGAGATGCGCGTGGTGGAGCTAAAACGCCAGAAACTCAAGATCAAGGACCAGCTTGAAGAACTCCGAACACAGAACAAATTGAACTGACGGCGTTCGCACCAGCGGCGATGGCCGGCTGGAAACACATTTTGAAACTAAATTTCTGCAATGAGCTGCGGCGCACAGGACGTGCGCCGCAGTGTTTTAAGGAGCCGCTATTATGGGCCAGAGAACGGTTATTATCACTGGCGCGGCGCGCGGCGTAGGCGCGGCGTGTGCGCGGCGTTTTGCGCAAAACGGCGACAGGCTTTTGCTGGCCGACCCCGAAGAAGAAGCGGGCAAGGAGTTCGCCAAGCAACTTAACGAAGGCGGCGCTGAGGCGGCGTTCGTCCATGCCGACATGACCAAGCGTCTGGACGTGCATAATGTCATCGCCGAAGCCATCGACAATTACGGACATATTGATGTGCTCGCTCATACGGTGATGGCGCAGTTTTCGGCGCCATTTTTGAAGACGTCTGAGGACGATTTTGATCGTATCGTCGCGGCGAATATTCGCGGCGCCTTTCTGATCAATCAGGCGGTGGCGAAACAGTTCGTAAAACGCCTCGATGGCGAAAACGCCAATCCCGACGCGCCGGGCGTGATCGTCAATATCGGGTCGGTCGAGGCGGTGACGGCCGCAGCCGATCATGTGGCCTTCGCAACCTCGCAGGGCGGTCTTCATCAGCTTACGAAAGCGGTCGCCATCGCCATGTCGCCCCACGGGGTGCGCGCCAATCTTGTGGGCGTCGGCGCCATCAAAGGCGACCTTGAGGAAGCGGAGCGTGAAGGCGAGCGCGAGGCGACGCCGCTAAAACGCATCGGCGACCCCGATGAGGTCGCCGAAGTCGTCTTTTTCCTCGCCAGTGACGCCGCATCCTATGTCACCGGCCAGACCGTTTATGTGGATGGCGGCAAACTCGCGGCGAATGCGAGCGGATCGAAAAAGAAAAAGACCTAATTGTTCTCTTCGCTGTCGTCGTCCGAATTGCCGGTGAAGTCGGCGAAGACATTGGCGAGGTCGACTTTCTTTTCTTTGGCCTCGTTGGCTTCGTCTTCGGCGAGCGTGGTTTCTGCAAGCGGCTCAAGCGACGGACCGGCGTCAGGCTGCGGCTGATCCTTCATGAGCTTGGCGCGTTTTGCGGCGGCTTTGCGAACGACAGCGTCAAGGTCCATCTGTGAGCACAGGCCGAGACCGACCGGGTCGCGCGGCTCAAGGTTGGCGGTGTTCCAGTGCGAGCGGTCGCGCACGGACGTAATGGTCGTTTTCGTCGTGCCGAGAAGCTTTGCGATCTGCGCGTCGGAAATTTCCGGATGGTTGCGCACCATCCAGGCGATGGCGTCGGGGCGGTTCTGGCGCTTCGACACCGGGGTGTAGCGGGGGCCCTTGCGCGGCTTTTCCGCGACAATGGTTTTCGGCCGCGACAGTTTCAGGCGATAGGCCTCGTCCCCTTCGCCTTTGTCGATTTCTTCGCGCGTGAGCTGGTGGTTGGTGATGGGGTCAATGCCGCGCACGCCCGCCGCCACGTCGCCGTCGGCGATGCCTTTCACCTGCAACGAATGCAGGCCGCAGAAGTCAGCGATCTGGTCAAAGCTCAAGGACGTGTTGTCGATCAGCCAGACGGCGGTTGCAATCGGCATCAGCGGACGGTCGGCCATGTCATGTCTCCGTAAAGTTATCCAAAAAGCCTTCGGCGGCGGCCTCCCTTCGGGGAAGCCGCGCTAACCGCCGGATTTTCGGGGAAAGCGACGCGTTAAACGCGATTGGCGGGGCATATAAACCGTTTGGGGGCTCCCGCCAAGGAGCCTCCCTCCAATTAAGGGGTCTTGAGGAGAATTTTCCCCATATGAGCGCCGGATTCCATGCGTTTATGGGCCTCCGCCGCGTCAGCCAGGGGAAAGGTCCTGTCGATCACCGGCCGGAAATCGCCGCTTTCGAGCTTGGGCCAGGCCATCGCCCTGATGTCGGCGGCGAGGCGCGCTTTTTCCGGGAAAGGCCGCGACTTCATGGTGGAGCCGGTGAGCCGGAGCCGCCTTTGCATGATCACGAAGATATTGATCGTCGCCTCGGCGCCGCGAAGCATGGCGATGGAGACATGGCGCCCGCCTGTATTGAGACAGGCAAGATTGCGATTAACAAAGTCGCCGCCGGCCATGTCGAGCACCACGTCGGCGCCGCCGGATTTCGCGATTTCTCCTTCCCAATCATCTTCTTCGTAGAGAAAAGCAGCGTCCGCGCCGATCCTCAGCGCCGCGTCACATTTTTCTTTTGTGCCGCAAGTCGTGATGACCCTGGCGCCGAAGGCTTTGCCAAGCTGTATCGCGGTCACGCCGATACCGCTCGTTCCCCCATGAACGAGAAGGGTCTCACCGCTTTTGAGTTGGGCGTCGTCGAACATATTCGCCCAGACTGTAAAGACGGTTTCGGGAAGACCGGCGGCGTCTTCAAGGGAGATGTTTTCCGGAACGGGCAAACACGACCCTGCATCGGCGATGGCGTATTGCGCATACCCGCCGCCGGTAAGAAGCGCGCAGACACGATCGCCCGGTTTCCAGTGATTGACATCCGCGCCCACAGCCGCGATTTCGCCCGCGCATTCAAGGCCGGGCAAATCGCTGGCGCCGGGCGGGGGCGGATACATTCCCTTGCGCTGAAGAACTTCCGGCCGGTTGACGCCCGCCGCAGCAACGCGGATCAGCACCTCATTGCCTTCAGGACGCGGAACCGGCCGCTCTGTCATTTTCAGGACCTCTGGTCCGCCGAATTCGGTGATTTCAATTGCCTGCATGGTCGCGGGAAGGGCGTCGTCCATCAGAATCGCTCCCTGTTTTTCGTCATTCTTGCCTTAATCGCCATGATTTCGCAAAGTGCCGGACCGCGACGCCAGATAGCGCGTATGCACACGCCGAAAGGGAGGTTCCGTCATGGACGATCAGCCGCTCAACGAAAAACCCGATATGACGCTGGGTTTTCTAGCGAAACAGGATCTCTACGGGATGTCGGTCGGCGATCTTGAAGAACGCATCGACGCGCTTAAAGCTGAGATCATTCGATGTGAAAAAGCAAAAGCCGACCGCGGGGATACTCGGTCGGAAGCGGAAAAGCTGTTCAAGTTCTGAGGCGGGTTTATCTCACGCCAAATGTCGTGAAGCGCTCGGTTGGTTCTTATCTAAACAGGAAACTCTCGACGAGGGTCGAGATAAACGCCAGCACATAGAGCACCGAGAACGCCCACAAGGTCCAGAACAGGATCGCCACTGGAAGGTTTCTTTTGGCGAAGACAGGGTTTTTCTTCAAATCCTGTTTCAGGCGTTTTTTATTGCGGCGTTCCTTGCCCGCA
>JAUIEG010000215.1 GCA_030428745.1 Alphaproteobacteria bacterium | reverse complement strand
TAGAGGCCGGCGCAGAACTTTCCGAGCGTTGAAACAGGCACCGCGTCGCCATAGCCGACGGTCGTGAAGGTCACGACGCTCCACCACATGGCTTTCGGGATGGAGCCGAAAATTTCCGGCTGTATCTGTCTTTCCACAAGATAAAGCGTGGTGGAGGACAGCAGGATCAAGATGACGCCGAGGAACAGCGTGAAGATCAATTCAAAACGCTTGGCGGCGAGCGCTTCGTAAAACTCGCGCATGGCGCCATGGATATGCGGCATCGCGGCGAGACGTAAAAGACGCAAGATGCGCAGCAGTCTGAAAATCAGCATCCATGTGGACGGGGTGGGCAGCAATAACGGCAGAATGACGACCAGATCCGCAATGGAGGCCGGCGTCGCGATATATCGCACAAACCCGCGCGCGCCCCGGAATTTCGGATTAAGCCCGCAAACCCAGAGACGGCCTGCATATTCGACTGCAAAAACCGCCAGCAATAAATGATCGATAAGGAGCAGCTTGCCGCCGAGCCAGCCGGCGACGCTCGGTTCGGTTGCGGCCACCCCGAAGATAATCGACAGCCAGATCAGGCAGAACACCGCCCAGTTAAGCGGCGACAAGCCCCTGCCGGGCCAGGCTTCCGGGTCGAGTTGGCGATGAAGGTGCTGGCGGAACGTCATGGGTCTGCCTTTCGTCGCCGGTTCGTCTTACATGATGAACTCGGCTTCGTAGTTCCCTTTCAGGAAGAGAACCATCTCTTCATAGCTGAGCTTTTCAAGGTCGACCATGGCGGCGAGTTTTGAGTCGACATTCGGCGCTTTTTGAAAGCGGGCGTAGATGCGCTTTAACGCCAGACGGTATTGACGCATCCGCTCGATTTCACGCTCCGGCTGAAAGCCTTCCTCGAAGGTTCTAGCGGACAGGGCGATGATCGCTGCCCAGATGGCGAACACATGAACAAGCGGGCCTTTCATCCATGCGACATTGGCGATGGCGCCGAAGAAAACGAGGCCATGTAGCAACAAAATGCCGAAGACACAGGCGAGCGCGACGCCGCCTAAAATTTTCGCCTGCTGGCTTGGGGCGTGTTTCCAGAAGCCTTCACCCTCGCGCAGGATAAGATCGCAATAGCTGATCTGGCGGTTAAAACGAAACAGAACATAGGCCCGGAAATATTCGTCGAGATGCGGGTCGGAGTCCGGCGCTGAAGGCGAGATATCGCCATGGATCAGGCCTTCTTCGTCGTGATCGTGGTGCACAATCTCCTTCAGTTTTTCGTCGACCGTCGAGAGGCATTCATTTTCGAATTTTGAAAATTCGGCGCTGCGCTTCTTTATAAAAGCTTCAGCGGCCTGCTTGTCGCGCGCGCCGTCAAGAATGTCTTTGACGCCAAAGACAAAAGACTGAAAATGGAACTGACGGATGCGCTCCGTTGCAAGGCGGTCGGCAAGCCAGCGCATTTTCCGTTCCCGGAACATAATGCCGAAGACGCCGATCAGGACGCTGGCGATGCCGGCGACGCCGCCAATCGCGGCGAGGGTGCGGACCTGCCCCTTGGGCAGTCCGTGGAATAGCATTTCCCCGCCGGCGAGCAGCAAGGCGCCGGTCGCGAGCAGCACGGCGAGAACGCCCCATTTGCGGCTGCGCGTTTTTGCGGCGTTGGCGCGCTCGTCAAAAGGCCGGAAGGCGGCTCTCAATTCCGGGTTGTTCAGCGCAAAGAAGATGTTTGGAAACTCTTTGCGGGCTTCTTCCTGATCCGGGTCGTTCAGAAGAAGATCCGTATTGAAAACATACGCCATTAAGTTGGCCTTCCATCCTTTTTTGAGTGATCCAGTCGCTAGCCGATTGGGGGCGAATTTTCTCCAAAAATCAACACTTTCAATTGTTAAGCGGATGATTTAAAAGAAGCCGCGAGGGAGGCGCAAGTCGTGACGCATATATTTATCTCCTACAACCGGGAAGACCAGTTTCGGGCGAGGATGATCGCGGATGCGCTGCAGGCTGAAGGGCTTGATGTCTGGTGGGATACAAATCTCCGCGCTGGCGAATCCTACGATGAGGTGACCGAAAAACATCTGCGCGAAGCCGGCGCCGTTGTCGTGCTGTGGTCGCAGAAATCGGTGAATTCGAAATGGGTGCGCGCGGAAGCGACAGTGGGGGAGCGCTTCTCCAAGCTTGTCCCGGCGATGATCGACCATTGCGAACGGCCGCTGCGGTTTGAACTTGTTCAGACTGCTGATCTTGTCAACTGGCAGGGCGACAGAAGCGACTCGAACTGGCGGCTGTTCATGCAAGGGGTGAAGAACGCGGTCGGCCACCATGATGTCGCGCCCCCAGTGCAGGCTGCGCCATCTGGCGCGTCACCGGATAGCGCGAGCGACATCACGATTGAGAACACGTTCTGGACTTCTGTTAAGGACGGGTCGGAGCCGGCGGATTTCGAAGCCTATCTGAAGCGCTATCCCGATGGGCATTTCGCCGATCTTGCGCGCAATCGCCTGGCCGCCCTGCAACGTGCGGCGCAGCCGAAACCGGCGGCGCCTCAAGCTTCGCCGCCATCGCAAGCGCGACCGCAGGCTCAAACTCGCGCTCAGGCGCCGGGTTCCGCGCAACGCCCCGCCGCCGCCGCTCAACCGGCGAGCCGGCCCGCGAGAACCAAAGCGGCGCCCGCGCCTGCACAAAAACAAAAATCCGGCGGCGGCATGATTGCGATTATCGCTGTCGTTGCTGTCTTGATCGGCGGCGGCGTCTTTGGCGCCATGCAGTTCATGAAGGACGACGCCAGTGCGGAAACAAGCGCGGAAACAAAAGTCGCTGCTGCGTCACCGACAGAAGCAGCAGCGCCGATAGTAGAAGAGGCGGCGGCTGAAGAAGAAGCGGTCGCGGACATGTCGACCGATACGACAGATATGCTTGATCCTGCCGACGCCGAAGACGCCGCGCCCGAAAGTGCGGCGGAAGCGGACGAGATGATCGATGATGTTGCCGCAGATGCTGAAAGCGAACTGGCGGCGCTTGATGAAGACGCTGAGGCGTTGACGGCAACTGGCGAGACGAGTGTTGACGATAGCGCGCCGGGTGATGACGCGGCGCCGTCTTCTTTCGCCGATTGCGAATTCTGCCCGACGATGGCGGTGTTGCCGGGCGGCGCGTTCATGATGGGATCGTCTCCAGACTCTCCAGGCCATGTCGGTTATGAAGGTCCGCAGCATGAAGTGACAATTCCATCCTTTGCCATAAGCGAGACGGAAATCACCCATGATCAATGGCTGGCTTGCGTCGAGGATGGCGGTTGCGGCGCCTACACGCCGGGCGATGCGGGGTTCGGTCGCGAAGGGCGCCCGGCGATCTTCATCTCGTGGCGCGATGCGCAAGGCTATGTGAAATGGCTTTCGGCGAAGACCGGCAAAACCTATCGACTGCCGACAGAAGCCGAGTGGGAATATGCAGCGCGCGGCGGAACACAGTCCGCTTATTGGTGGGGCGATGGCTTTGACCGGGCCAGGGTTGCGCTCGGGTCGACCCGGCCCGTTGATGACCTTGCGCCCAATCCGTTTGGTCTGCGCGGCATGCTCGGCAATGCGGCGGAGTGGGTTGAGGATTGTTACGTCAACAATTATGGCGATGCGCCTGTTGACGGGTCTGCAGTGAAAGCCGGCGATTGCGGACGCCGCGTTGTGCGCGGCGGAAGCTGGCGCGATGAACCGCGCGCGCTTCGTTCGGCCAATCGCAGCCGCATTACCCAAACCGTGCGCGACCGCTCCATGGGGTTCCGGGTTGCGTTAAGTCTCGATTAGGCGGTTCCGGGTTTCATTCCTGTTTCAACGGCGTTGCGAGCTCCGACGGGGTGTCGATATCGCGGAGATAGTCGGCGATGATGGGCGCTGCGCATGCCACAGGGGCGGCTTTCAAAATTTTGCCTGCGCCGCGGTCGCCTTCAAGCGCTGTAAGGCGCGGAAACCAGGATTTCAGAAACGCCGCCGGGGCCGAGCGCGCATCGTCCTTAAGGCTATAGCTCAATCCTTCCGCACATGCGCAGGCGTTTTTAATGAGGGCTTTGAAATGGGTGGACGGGACAAAGGGCATATCGGCAAGCGCGATGACAACGCCGTCGGCGCCAAGGCTTTGCGCATGGTGAACGCCGCGGGCGATTGACGCGGCGATCCCGGCGTCTGCGTTTTCATTCGTTACAATCGAGTATCCAAGACCGCTCAGAAGCGCGTTGCGCCCTGGCGCATCGGGCCGCGTCACCGCGACGTTCCAACGGCATCCGGCGGCGGCGAGGGCTGTCGCCGAGCGATCCAGCAGGCTGCGTCCTTCTAACTGCGCCAGTAATTTGTCGCCGCCAAAGCGCCGGGATGCGCCCGCAGCGAGCAGCACGGCCGCGAAATTCATGTCGGGCGGCGTCACTGGTCTCTCGCTTGCGCGACGATTTCCGCAAGGATCGACACCGCGAGTGCGGCGGGGTCGCGGGTCATGGGAACAAGGCCGATGGGCGCTGCGAGCCGGTCAATCTCGCTGGGCGCAAGTCCCTCGTCGATCAGCATCTCGCGCCTTGCGGCGGCGGTTTTTCGTCCGCCCACGGCGCCCACATAAAAGGCTGGCGAGCGAAGAAACCTGGGCGCCAGCGCACGCTCCCACTCGCGGTCATGAAAAAGAAGAACACAGGCGCTGCGCGAATCGATTTCTATCTCTTGGACCGCTGAGGATGACGCAAGATGAATCGTTTGCGATGTGGCGCACGCGCGCAGCGCAGCGTCGTCCGGCGAGAGGGCGCAGAAGTCAAACCCGGCGGCATGGGCGAGCGAGGCCAGCACGGTCAGTTCCGGACCAAAACCCGCCGCGATGATGCGGAGCGCCGGTTCGTAGCGGCGTATAAAATCATCAGGCGTTTTCGCCTTGTCAAAAACACCGCTCGCAGCAAAGGCCAGCGAAATCGGTTTGCGCTCCTGCAAAGAAACAATGGCTGTCTTAAGCGCGCTCTTGTCGGGAGTAACGCTGAACAGAATGTCGACCCCCGAACCACAGGGCAGGGCCACATCGACGAAAGGCGATCCTTTTCCGTATCGCACGACGCCGCCTTCGCCGCGGGCGATGGACTGGCGCGCTTCGTCGATGATGGCGCGCTCGAGGCATCCTGACGAAATGGAGCCGGCATGGCCGCCATCTTGCGAAATCGCGATCTGTGCGCCGGTCGCGCGCGGTGAAGAGCCGTCAATATTGACCAGTGTTGCAAATGCGACCTGCACGCCACGCTCCATCGCATCCAGGGCGAAGGAGAGAACGTCAGCGCCGGATGGATCGAAACGCAACGTCAACGCCTCAGCTTCGCAACTGGTCAGCGATGGGCAGGGAGCGAATTCGCTTGCCGGTCGCTTCGAAGATCGCATTGGCGAGCGCCGGCGCCAGCGGCGGCAGCCCCATCTCGCCCATGCCTGAGGGCGTTTGCCCGTTGTCGATGATGTGGGTTTCAACG
>JAUIEG010000214.1 GCA_030428745.1 Alphaproteobacteria bacterium | reverse complement strand
ACACGAAGCTGGTGCGTGCGGCCCGTGACAGGACGCATGGCCAGGAACGAGACGGTGCCGGCTTCTTCTATGAGCTGATAATCGGTGAGCGCTTTTTTCGCGTCCTCGCCTTCCGCCGGAACGACGCGTTCTTCTTCGCCGTCCATCACCCGGGTCATTCTTTTCGCGATGGCGAGATTGATAGTCCCTTCATGGGGGCGCGGAACACCCGCGACCAACGCCCAGTATATTTTTTCAACGTCATGGCCTTTGAAAGCGTCGCCGAGGCGTTGCGCCGCCTGCCGCGTCTTCGCGACGATCATCAATCCACCCGTATCCTTGTCGAGACGGTGAACGAGACGCGGACGCTCACCATTTTTTTCAAGCGCGGCCAGCATGCCGTCCAGATGCTGTTTGGTGTTGGTGCCGCCTTGCACGGCAAGACCGAATGGCTTGTTGATCGCCATGAGTTCATCGTCTTCGAAAACGATAAGCCTGCGCACAGCTTCCGCATCGGCTTTGTTCGGAGGTTGCTGTTTTCTTTCCGTAGGCGCATCGGAGAGCGGCGGAATGCGGATATCCTCACCCGCTTCGAGACGGCGATTGGCTTTTACGCGCCCGCCGGCGACACGCACCTGACCTTTACGCAGAAACTTTTCGAGCTCGCCGTGACGCACTTGCGGGAAATGCGCCTTGAACCAGCGGTCGAGGCGCATGCCTTCTTCATCGGTTTTGACTTTACGCGTCTGAACGCCGCTCATGTGAATTGCCTTCCTAAAGCGAGCCCGCCCAAAAGCGCGCCGACAGATAAAATGACGGAAGCAAGAAGATAGGCGCCGGCGATCATCAGCGTACGGTCCCGATAAAGCGTCACCACATCGAGGGAGAAAGTCGAGAAGGTGGTGAAGGCGCCAAGCATCCCGACCGTCAAAAATGCGCGTAAGGCCGGCGTCGCCGGTTCACGGTGCGCGAGCCAGACGATAAACAGCCCCATGGCGAAGGAGCCCATTATGTTCGCCGCCAGCGTCCCCCAGGGGAAATTCGGCCCCAGAAGGTGCATTGCGGTGCGCGACACCCCATGGCGCGCCATGGCGCCAATTGCGCCGCCTGCGCCAACCGCCAGCCAGATATGTGGGCCCATCAGCCTCTCCTCATAAACGGCGTCAGGATTAGCCGTAAAAGTGGTTTGTCTTCAACGGATTCGAGACCGATTTTCATCTCCGGGGTGCGCCGCGTCGCGCTGCGTGAGGCAAATAGCGGGTCCCAGAGGCTCAAAATCGATGCGTAATTGGAATGAGTGTCTTTCATGACCGCATGATGATGCACCCAGTGGATCGACGGCGTCACCATGACCCGTGACAGCGCCCGCTCAAAACCGGCTGACAGGCGCAGATTGGAATGGTGAAACATCACGGCGCAGATGAACACCGTCTCGAAGACGATGACATGGGTAAAAGGAATAGCGAGGAGCGCGATCGGGATCAGACGCAACAGCGCCGAAAACATCACCTCCAGAATATGGAAGCGGAAGGCGCTGGTCGTGTCGAGAAACTCGTCGAAGTGGTGAACTTTGTGAAAGCGCCACATGACCGGCACGCGGTGCCAGGCGCGGTGCGCCCAATAGGTCCACAGATCGAGAAGAATAATGTCCGCGATGAGAAACAGCAGGCCCGCGCGCAGCGCCTCCGGCCGCTCCCATAAAAGATGATTGGCGCCGAAAGCCGTCAGCGGCGCGATAATGAGCGGCGACATGACAAGAACAATCGCCCAAAGGCCGAAATTATGAATCAATCGATGCTTGATTTCCGGGCGCGGCGCAGCCGCGGCGATTCGTTCACCGATAAAAAGCAGCAAGAACACCACCCCGCCAATCAGCGGCTTGGCGCCGCCGGCGGCCGTCACAAGGGACTCAATCGCCTGCATCAGGACCCGGATTTCTCCCGCCGCTTGCGGTCCCAATACTCAACGCGTTTGGCGATTTCCTTGTCGAACCCATATTGCGTGGGTTCATAGAATTTCTGACGCGGCATGGCATCGGGAAAATAACTGAGCCCCGCAAAGCCGCCATCTGCATCGTGGTCATATTCATAGCCCTTGTGATAGCCGAGCTCTTTCATGAGTTTCGTGGGCGCATTGACGGCGTGCATGGGCGGCATCAGCGAACCGGTTTCCTTGGCCGCAGCTTTTGCGTTGTGAAAAGCGACATAGGCGCGGTTCGACTTGGGCGCGGTGGCGAGATAGGTCACAAGCTGGCCCAGCGCAATCTCGCCTTCCGGCTGGCCAAGAAACTCGTAAGCGTTCTTTGCAGCGATAGCCAGCGGCAGCGCCTGCGGATCGGCGTTTCCCACATCCTCCGACGCCACGACAATAAGACGGCGGAAGATGAATTTCGGATCTTCTCCGCCAACGACCATGCGCGCCGCCCAGTAAAGGGCGGCGTCGACATCCGACCCGCGAATGGATTTCTGGAGCGCACTGGCGAGATTGTAATGGGACTCATCGCTCTTGTCGTACACCGGCGCCCGGCGCTGGACGATCTCGCCAAGTTCTTTCGGCTCAATCGGTTTACGCCCTTCTGGTTCGGCGAATACTTCCTCGGCGAGATTGAGCATGAAACGGCCGTCGCCGTCGGCCATATTGCGCATCAGCTCGCGCGCATTCTCCGTCAGCGGAAGGTCGCATCCTTCCTCTTTTTCCGCACGCTTCAAAAGCAGTTCAAGCGCTGCATCATCGAGACGGTTCAGCGTAAAGACCTGCGCACGCGACAGAAGCGCCGCGTTCAGTTCGAAGGATGGATTTTCTGTAGTGGCGCCGACAAGCGTGATGACGCCGGATTCAACATGAGGCAGGAAACTGTCCTGCTGCGCCTTGTTGAAGCGATGTATCTCGTCAACGAAGAGAAGCGTTCCCTTCCCCGCCGCGCGCCGCGCTTTGGCGCGCTCAAAAACTTTGCGCAGATCGGCGACGCCGGAAAAGATCGCGGAAATCTGCTCGAATTCGAGATTGGCGTCCTCAGCGAGAAGACGCGCAATGGTTGTTTTGCCAACGCCGGGCGGGCCCCAGAGCACAAGTGAGGAAAGACGCCCCGCATCGAGCATCCGGCGCAAGGGCGCGCCCTTCGCCAGCAAATGATCCTGTCCCACAACCTCTGCAAGCGTCGTTGGGCGCAGCCGGTCGGCGAGCGGACGCGGCGCGTCGTTCTCAAGTCCCGCCGCGCCAAAGAGATCGCTCATGCGCGTTCCTACCTGCCCACCCGCCAGGGAACGATACGCCCACCGGTGTCGACTTCCAGCTCCCAACGCGCGACTGGTTTTGCAATTTCACGCGCCAGCTCCGCCGCTGTTGTCACATGGTTTCCATTGACAGAGACAATCTTGTGGCCGGGACGAAGCCCCCGGCGCGCCGCGAAAGAACGCGGCGCCACATCGGAAACGACAACGCCTTTGGACAAGGGATCGAGACCGAGCTCTTCGGCGAAGCGCGGCGAAAGATTGTCGACTGTAACGCCATTCAGGGGGTGGTTGCCTTCAAGCTCACGGGTGTCGCGCGCTGGCGTTTCCGGCGGCAGAGTGAGCTTTACTGTCGCATTGCGGGCCTTGCCGCCGCGCACATAGACCACCTCTGCACTGTCGCCGTCATTATTGACCCCAATGCGGTATTGCAGCGTCTGCGCGTCGTAGACCGGCTGGCCGTCGACTTCGATGATGACGTCGCCAGCTCTAATTCCCGCTATTTCCGCCGGCCCTTTCTCCCATGTGTCGTCGACAATGGCGCCCGCGGGACGATCGAGCTTTAAAGCCTTCGCCATATCAGCCGTCACCGTGCTTGATGAGGCGCCAAGCCAGGGGCGCACCAGCGCCGTGCCGGAGATCGCCGATTTGATCACCTGCTGTACGAGGCGCGACGGGATCGCAAAGCCGATGCCGTTGGAGCCGCCCGAGCGCGAATAAATCGCCGAGTTGATGCCGACGACACGCCCGTCGATGTCGATCAGCGCTCCTCCGGAATTGCCCGGATTGATGGCGGCGTCCGTCTGAATAAAGAACTGATAATCTGAAATGGAGACGGCGGTGCGCGCCAGCGCGGAGATAATACCGCTGGTCACGGTCTGGCCGACGCCGAACGGATTGCCGATGGCGAGCACAACATCGCCAACATGAATGGAGTCTGAATTGGCGAAGGTGAGATAAGGCAAGGGCTCTTCAGAGTTGATACGCAGAACCGCCAGGTCCGTCTGCGGATCCGCCATAACAAGTTCTGCTTCATATTCACGGCGATCGTGAAGCACGACCTTGATCTCCGTCATGCCGTCGATGACATGGTTGTTGGTGATGACCACGCCGTCCGGGCTGACAATGACGCCGGAGCCAAGGGAGTTCTGCTCCCTCGGCCCCACATTGCCGAAGAAACGTTCAAAGAAGGGGTCGCCCGCAAACGGACTGCGCTGCTGCACGACGCGCTTGGTGTAGACGTTGACGACGGCGGGCGCAGCGCGCTCCACCACGGGCGCGAAAGACATTTTCACGTCTTCCATGGAGTTCGGCACAACGCGCGGCGCCTGGGCGATGGCGTCCCCCGCCATTTCGCCTTCTTTTTGCTCTGGCGGGCTGGCGGCCTCGGGCGCCGGCTGGGCGCAGGCGGCGTTGGCGAAAGCCCCGGCGATAGCAAACATCGCCAGCAACGTCTTTTTCTTCATGACAACAGAACTCCGGGTCAATTAGACGACAGATCGCATACACGACCCTCGGACATTTATGATGCTTATATAAGGCAAACGCCGCCGGTTTTAAATGCGGCGGCGTTGCACGGATTCTCTGAAAAAATGGCTGAATCCCCGCCTAGCGCACGGGAAAGGCGGCCCATTCGGCGCGGTCCGGGAGTTGGCCGGCGCAACTCGCCTTAACATCGGCCGCATCCGTCGCCTTTTCCACAAAACCGATCATAAAGTTCAGCGGCCCTTCGCTGTTCAAGAAGGGCATGCCGCCATTTGCGAGCGCGTCAGGCAACACGGCGCCAATATCGTCATTTGTCATATTCGGTGCGTGATACATCACATGGGGGGCGACCAGGAGCTTTTCCCCGGCTGACGTCATAATAAAATTATAGTCTGACGCCATGTAAACGACGCCGTGCCCATCCACCGGGCGATAGCGCCCGCTTTCGAAACCGGCCGCGCGTTCCGCGGCAATGCGATCGAGTGAAATTCCAGCGCGCATTTTCGCTGCTTCATCAAGATGAACTTTGATGTGGGCGTGCTCGCTGGCTCTGTCGAAACATTGCGGCACAAGCCCGCCCCGTTTTTCCCGCACGACCATGCAGTAATAGCCATTGCCAGCGGCCCGGTCTTTTTCAAACCCATTTTCGCCGAGGATATACACTCCCGCCTCAGCGCGCATATAGGCCGGCCCCGCAGATAGGGCGAGCGCGCGCTCGCAGTCAGGCGTGAGTTCTATGATCGGTTGCTGGACGCCCGCGGCAGCGGCGCTCATCGCAAAGCCTG
>JAUIEG010000213.1 GCA_030428745.1 Alphaproteobacteria bacterium | reverse complement strand
GACGGCGTCGATCTCGTCAATGCGGACACCCAGGCCGAAATCGATACTTTGAACGATGGTCTCTTCCCGCTGACGGCGGGCGAGCTTCATAGCTTTGTCGTGCAGGACCCGGGCGCTGCGACCACGCGCACGATCATGATGATTTCGGAAAACATCTCCACACCGGCAGTCAACCGAACGGCCGTCATCAACACCGCGTCCGGCGATGTGGGCTATGTGCTGATCAACACCTTCAGCCCCTTCGCCTCGGAACAGGACATCGCGGACGCCGTCGGCGACATGCAAACGGCCGGCGTTTCCGACATTGTCCTTGACCTGCGCTATAATGGCGGCGGCCTGCTCGCGATATCGGCGCAGCTCGGCTACATGGTTGCCGGCCCCGCACGCACCATCGGTAAAACCTTCGAGCGGTTGCGCTTCAACGCCGACGCCGGCGGCGTCAATCCGGTGACAGGCGAGACCAACAACTCCACGCCGTTTTACAGCACCGGCCTCGGCTATTCCGTACCAAGCGGCGCCGCTTTGCCCAATCTCAACTTGAACCGCGTCTATATACTGTCTACAGACTGGACCTGCAGCGCCAGCGAGGCTGTCATCAACGGGCTGCGCGGCATTAACGTTGAAGTCATTCTCATCGGCCGCACCACATGCGGCAAACCCTATGGGTTTTACCCGGAAGATAATTGCGGGGAGACCTATTACACAGTCCAGTTCCAAGGGGTGAACCAGAAGGATTTCGGCGACTACGCCGACGGCTTTGTTCCCATGAATTCAAGCGCAAGCTTCGGCGTGAAACTGCCGGGTTGCGTTGTCGACGACGATCTCGACCACGAGCTCGGCGACGAAAATGAAGAGATGCTCGCCGCGGCGCTGCAATATCGCGAATTCGGAACCTGCCCGGCGCCGCCGCCCTTCGCGATCACCACGAAATCCGTCGAGACCCCGGTGGATGTCATGCCGGGACGGCGTATCATGGAGAAGAACCGCGACATGAGGATGCCGGGCGAATGAACCGCAGCGCGACCGCTTCGTTGATCGCCGCAGCAATAGTGACCGGCGCCTGTCAGACGGCGTCGCCGAAAACCGACGCCGTTCTCGCGGCGGCGGATGACCGAACGATTGCACAGGTGAAATCAGTTCTGGCGGAAGCGGTCGGGCGCGCATCAATTGAACTGGGCGCGGGCGATGCCGCCCGGGATACGTTCCTCACCGTCCTGCCGCCGCCGCTCGCATCGCGCGAGGACCGCAGCATGGCGACTCCGGTGGTGTTCGACATCGTCTTATCCGGCGGCGGCTGCTATGCGGTGAGACGCGACACCAGCGAGGCTTTTCCGCTTGGCGTTCCCTGTCGCGCAGCGGACTAGGCCTAACTCGCCCTGCCGCCAAGATGCAGCTTGCCGACAACATCGAAAAGGAACGCGGCGGATAGACCGAACAGCAAAAGACCGTTCGACGCCGCCGCGCCGGCCAGGAGCCGCCACTCCTGAGGCAACAAAACATCGCCGAAGCCGAGCGTGGTGAACGACGCGCCGGCGAAATAAAGCGACGTCTCCCAAGTGTCGAACATGTCATAGACATGAAAAAGGCCTGCCCACATGCTGATCTCAATCATATGAGCCAGCATCAGCCACAAGACGAGCGCCACGAGCACGGCTGTATCGCGCAGAAATCTGACGGCGCCGCGGGTCCTGCTTTTGGCTGCGCGGAACACCGCCGCAGCCGCCGCGACGAAAACGCCGTGAACAAACGTCGTCGCCGAGATGATGACGCTGTTGATCAATAGCTGATGAAAAATGCCGCCGCCTTCCATACGCCCTCCTCTACTATTTTTAACAGGAGTCGCGCGCGGAAATCTATTTCGCCTGCTTGACGGCCTTGGTCAGAAGCTTCAACCGGCCATTGGCGCGTTTGATGGCTTCATCGAGATTTTTGAGCGTCTCGGCGACCTCGCCGGCTTCAGCCTCTTCCGCTTCGAGCAGCTCTTTCGCCGCTTTAAGCTCGGCGGCGAGCGCGGAAAGGCTGTCCTGGCCGGGTTTCAGCCGAGGCCCACCGCTTGCTCCGCCGCCCGTCTCTTCCAATTTTGCACGCGCCATCAGGCCGCCAATCAGCGCGCCGAGAATAAATCCCGCCAATCCCAGAGGCCATCCTACGGCGATCATCTGCATCAACGCGTCCATATACCCATCAACATTAACCCTGACGAAGGCGCTTCGCATCCCACAAGAACGCCAGGCGCCGTCATTTCAGGTCATATTGAAGCAAGGGCCGGGCCAAAGCTGTTCCAAAATAGCAAAACCGCCCGCATTTTACGTGCGGGCGGCGAAACTTGCTTAATGGAAAGACCGGCGCTTAGCGCGGCGCCATGACCATCATGATCTGGCGGCCTTCCATTTTGGGATACTGCTCAACCTTGGCGATATCGTCGAAATCGTCCTGCACACGCTTCAGTAAATCCGAACCGCGATCCTGGTGCGCCATTTCCCGGCCGCGAAATCTCAAGGTCACCTTGACCTTGTCGCCCTCCTCAAAGAAGCGCTTCATCGCCTTGACCTTCACCTGATAGTCATGGTCATCGATGTTCGGCCGCATCTTGATCTCTTTGATCTCAACGATCTTCTGCTTCTTCTTGGCTTCCGCCTTTTTCTTCTGCTGCTGATATTTGAACTTGCCGTAATCGAGGATCTTGCAGACAGGCGGCGTCGTTCCTGGCGACACTTCCACAAGATCAAGGCCGGCTTCAGCGGCGATAGCGATAGCGTCGGGGGTTTTTACAACACCGCGCTTCTCGCCTTCATGGTCGATCAGGAGAACTTGCGGGACGTCGATTTCATCATTGATGCGCGGGCCTTCGGACTTAGCCGGGGCGGCGTTAAAGGGTCTGCGTGCTATGGACTTCTCTCCATTGGTTGCTAACGGACAAATCTCTGCCGCCATTTCGGTGAGAAACGGTTAACCGTAATCCCAAAATGCGACAGAGGAGTGGATATATAGGGCTTTCGGACCATCTATCAACGGGCTTGAGCCGATATCGGCTCGCCCTCGGGAAGATTAATCAGACCCATATTGTTGAGGGTGCGCCAGACGAAGACCGGCTCAACCTCGCCAAGGCCGGCGCCCCGGGCGCCTTCAGGCGCGGTCATCGTCACCACATGCCGGCCGGTGATCTCAAACGGCTCTTTGGGTGAGCGGATCACCACGCCCTCGCAGCCGACACTCAGGGCCAGCTGCATTTCGTCCGCGCTGTCACTGACGAAAAAGAGCGCTTCGCGGGCGAGCGCGGCAAGCTGAAGATGGTCAGTCTTGCCCGTCAGGTCCACGAGTTGGGGCGCATCATGAGCGATCTCATCGCCGAAATTGTGGAGAGACTTCGCTCCGGCCAGGACCGGCATAATGCCCGCCTGTGACATTTCCCGGGCGACGCCCGCATAGCCGGCCGCGCTCCAGCGGCGATCCGCCGCCTCGCCCGGCAGCAAAAGACCGAACGGGCCTGAAATCCCGTACCAGCTGGGCTGCATATTCGCGCTGTCCTTGCGCGCCGTCACCGCCCAGGAAAGGTCTGGCAGCCTCTCGCTGATCGACAGCCCCGCCGTCTCCGCAAGTTTGTCAAAGCTCGGCGTAGCGCCCTTTGACGGCTTGCCGGCGAAATCCGCCATATGCCATTTCGGCCCAAAAGGACCGAGCGCACCCTTCAGGCGGCGCGCGGCGTCATCGCCGGAAAGATCATAGACCTTTTCAAATTTTGAACTCTTAAGCTGGCGGACGAACTCCCGCCGCGCTTCGCCGTCGCGCATATTCGGCATGCCCGCGACCTGGTCGAAATAGGGAGAGGCGCGCGCAATGCGCTGCAGCCCCGGGGTCGTCAGCAGGCTGATTTTTGCGTGAGGATGCGCCTCGCGGATCGCCTCGAAAGCCGCATCCGCCGCCACAAAGCCCGTCAGGCCGTCGGTCTTGATCACCAGAATGTTGCTGTTTTTACGCCCTAACATGCCGCCCCGTTACGCCCTTTCCGTCAGCAGCGCGCGATAAGCCCCAAGCGTCGCGTCGCACATCGCCGCCGAAGAAAAAAGGCTCGATACCCGCTCTCGCGCTTTTTCCCCCATCACCTGCCGTCCCGTGTCACTCATCATCACAAGCGTTTCGATCGCCCGCGCCAGCCCTTTTTCATCACCCGGCGCCGTCAAATAGCCGGTCTCGCGGTGAATGACGGTTTCCCGCGCGCCGCCATGATCGGCGGCCACCACCGGCTTTTCCATGGCGCCCGCCTCCACCGCGACGCGGCCGAACGCTTCCGGCTCAATCGACGGCGACAAAACCGCGTCCGCCCAAGCGTATGCGGCCGGCATGTCGGCGCAGTCGCCAACGAGATGGATCATGCTGCTGACCCCAGACTCTTCCACCACCGTGCGCAGGCGCCGCTCATACGCGTCCTTGCCTTGCGCACCCCCGCAAAAAACTAGCGTCAAAGCGGGGTTTTGGCCAGTGGCCTTGAACGCTTCACGCCGCCTTGCGAGGGCCGCAACTGCAGCAATCGCCGTTTCATGCCCCTTCCAGGGGGTGAGCCGGGCCGGCAGAAGAAGCTTAAAGCCCAGGTTTTCCCCAAGCCCCCACGCACGCGTGAGGCGAGCGGTCCGTTCAGTGGAAACCTTTTTGGGATCAAAGAGATCGATATCGACGCCCCGGGGGATGACGACGATCCGATCCGCCTCCGCGCCGCGCAAGCCCGCTATCCGGTCCGCAGTGAAACGGGAATTTGCGATCACCCGCTCGCCCCGCAACATGGACGAATTGTAAAACCGTTTGGCCGCCCCCGCCGCCTTATAGGCGCCGTGATAGGTGGTGACGAAGGCGACTCTGGTGCGCTGAGCCGCCCAATAGGCGCTCCAGGCAGGCGCGCGCGAGCGGGCATGGAGAATATCCACTTCCTCCCGGGCGACGATCTCCGACAGGAGCCCGGCGTTCTTCCACATGGTGACGGGATTTTTCGAGGCCGCGCGCCCACGGATAATCTCCCCCCCGACATTGCGGATATCCTCTTCGAGCCGGCCCCCTTCGGTGAAAACCAGCGCCCGGCCGCCATTCCTGACGACCGCATCCGCAATCTCCAGCGTGGTGCGCTCAGCCCCGCCCGCATCGAGGCGGGGCACAACTTGCAGAACGGTTTTTTCAAAGCGCGTCATGGGCTGATAATCATAGCCCTGTTCTTCTCACCGGAAAGCCAAATGATGCCCGATTGACGTTCAGCCGCGGCGCGCGCCATCTAGCTGCATGAGCCGCTATCGCCAACATCCACAACCATGGCCCGAAAGCGCGGTGGTCTACCAGATCTATCCGCGCAGCTTTCGCGATTCCAATGGCGACGGCGTCGGCGATCTCAAGGGAATAACGGAAAAGCTGGATTATGTGGCCCGGCTCGGCGTTGACGCCGTCTGGCTGTCGCCTTTCTTCACCTCCCCCATGCGCGATTTCGGCTATGATGTCGCCGA
>JAUIEG010000212.1 GCA_030428745.1 Alphaproteobacteria bacterium | reverse complement strand
CCGACGCCGAGATCGGTGGCGAAATCGAGATAATCGGCGACCTGCTTCGCAGTCATGTTGTCGAAGATGGTTGCGTTGACATTGACCTGAAAGCCTTTGTCCTGCGCCGCCTTGATGGCTTTGACGGCGATCTTGAACGTGCCTTTCTGGTCGACCGCGTGATCGTGCTCTTCTTCAAGGCCGTCGAGATGGACGGAAAAGAACAGGAATGGCGACGGTTTGAAGAGATCGAGTTTCTTTTCAAGCAGGAGCGCGTTGGTGCAAAGCGACACGAATTTCTTGCGCGCGACGATGCCTTCGACGATCTCGCCGATTTCCTTATGGATGAGGGGTTCGCCGCCGGGGATGGCCACCACCGGCGCGCCGCATTCATCGACCGCGTCGAGGCATTCCTGAACCGACAAACGCTTGTTCAGGATCGGCGCGGGATAATCAATCTTGCCGCAGCCGGGGCAGGCGAGGTTGCAGCGAAACAGGGGCTCCAGAAACAGCACCAGCGGATATTTATCACGGCCCATGAGGGTTTGCTTCGCTACATAGGCGCCGACGCGGATCTGCTGGTGAAGCGATACTGACATGAAGGCTCTCCGGTTCTTTTTCTGCTTAGTGAAACTTCGGTATTGGCGGATTTAGGCGGTTTCGGCGGCGGCTGCGCCCCAGGCTTCCATGGCGTCTTTCGGACGCGGCACATCAGCGAGTTCGCGGGGCAGCTTGAAATGGACGTTCTCTTCGACGCCGTCGAGAATTTCGACAGTGACGCCGCAGTAATTTCTAATGCGCTCGATGGTTTCCTGCACCAGCGTTTCCGGCGCGGAAGCGCCCGCGGTGAGGCCAATCGTGGCGACATTTTCAAGCCAGGCGGGATCGAACATGGCGGCGTTCTCGATAAGGTAGCTCGGAATGCCGAAATTCTGGCCGATCTCGCGCAGCCGGTTGGAATTGGAGCTGTTATGCGCGCCGACGACCAGCAACAGGTCCACCTGTTTCGCCATGGCGATGACGGCGGTCTGGCGGTTCTGGGTCGCGTAACAGATGTCGCGCGTATCCGGCCCTACAATTTTCGGGTAGCGGGTTTTCAGCGCTGCGATGACGTCCTTGGTGTCGTTCACGGACAGGGTCGTCTGCGTGACGAAGGCGACGCGCTCATCATCGGCCACGTTCAGGCCTGCGACGTCTTCGGGTTCTGAAATGACATGCACGGGCCCTGGAATCTGGCCGAGCGTGCCTTCCACTTCCGGATGGCCGATATGCCCGATCAGGACGATGTCGAAGCCTTTTTCTGCGTAGCGCCGACCCTCTTTGTGAACCTTGGTGACGAGCGGGCAGGTGGCGTCGATGACGCCGAGCTCACGAACCAGTGCGCCATCCTCAACCTTCTTGGCCACCCCATGGGCGGAAAATACTGTCACGGCGCCGGTGGGAATTTCGTCGATTTCCTCAACGAAGATCGCGCCCCGGGCGCGCAAGGTTTCCACCACATATTTGTTGTGAACGATTTCGTGCCGCACATAGACCGGCGCGCCATATTTCTCGAGGGCGCGCTCGACGATGTCGATGGCCCGCTCAACGCCTGCGCAAAAGCCCCGTGGCTGGGCAAGCACGATTTTTACATTCTCTTTCGCCGCCGCCATATTCGTCTGCTTCTCCGCCATAATCCAACGAACAGCCATCCCCTGGAACGGCCATAAAGACCGGCCCGTTATTTCATGGCGCCGGAGGCCCGGCAACCGGGGGAGGGTCAGAACACCCCCTATATCGCGTGTCGCGCTGCAGTGCAAAAAAGAACGCCCGCGATCACGCAGAATTGGCCGCTCCTGTGGCTTTCGGGCGGCGCGGCGGCGAGTGCGCCAGCTCCCTCGGCGGCGATGAGCCCAAGCTTGGCGCAAGGCGTCGCCTCGTGTAGCCTTATATCGGGTATGTTCTGTTGAGGGGGTCGGGGAGATGCTTCGTAAATTTTCCGGCGGTCAAAGCTCGGGAAACCGGGCGATGGCCACAGAGGGCGCTTGGCCAGTGGACAAGGTCGTGGCGGCGCTTGAGAATCAATATGGCGCACTGGACAGACTGGGCGAGGAAGGCCCGCTTTCGGTTTTCGGGGTGCAGGATAATGGCGTCAATTTCGTCATCGCGCTGATGCAGACGGAGGCGGGCTCCGGCAAGATCGCCGAACTTGGCTTTCTCGCGCGGTTTGTCGGGTTTGAAATCGACGCCCATCTCGTCGAATCGATCAACCGCAATCTTCACATCGCCGTCGCGTCAATCGAGGCGAATGGCGATCTCTTCCTTATGGCGGGCATGCAGCCGGTGGGATCGTTCGACACGGGCCAGTTCACGCTGGTGCTCGAAGCCTGGCGGCGCGACCTCATGATCACGCTCCACGGATTGTCGAGCGGTCAGGCCTCCATGGCGGCGGCGTTCCCGGCGGCGAAGCTCGAGGCCGCACGCAACTTCGCCATGAATGTGGCGCCCGCGCCGGTGGACGGCAAACCCATCGACATGTTGTCGAGCTTTCTGGGCGCTAAAAAGAACGCCCGCGAACTCTGCGGCGATTGCGCCGGACGCGGCAAGCGCGGCTTTATCGCCCGCGAATGCGGAGCCTGCGATGGGTCCGGCTTTGTGAAAGCCCAATAGATTTTCTCAGGAGGCAAGGTTTGCGTTTTTTCAAAAGCAACGCCGAGGCGGAGGTCCGGTGGAAAGTCGATGATGTTGTGGCCGCGCTTCGCCGGCGATATGACAGCGTCGATAAGGCCAGTCACGAGGATATGGATGGCGCGCTGCAGTGGTACTCGGTGCGCTTTAACAATCTGAAATTTGCGATCGGGTTCATGCAGACTGGGCCGGGATCAGGGGAAATCCTTGAGATTGGCTTGCTTGCTGTTTTTCAAGGGTTTCAGCCGGGGCCTGATTTTGTCGCCGAAGTGAACAGGCTTCTTCACATTTCAATCCTGTCGGAAGAGGGCAATGGCCAGATGTTCCTGCTCTTCAGCATTGGCATGAAAGGGAATTACGACGACAAACTCTTCAATGGAATTCTTTCCAGTTGGGAACGGGACCTGATGTTAGCCATTCAGAAGCTGAACGGCGCAGACAAATCTTTTTCTGCTCTGTTTCCTATGGCGCAATCGGAGATCGCTCAACGTCTGGCTTTGAACACCAATCCCAGAACGGATGAGAATCCGGATATTGATCTTGTGGGAAGCTTTCTAGGGGCGAAGGCGACAGCCAAGAGCCTGTGTGGATCTTGCGATGGGCGGGGGAAGCGTGGCTTCTTGGCGCGCGAATGCGAAGTATGTGACGGATCGGGCTTTGTGCAGGCGCGCTAGGCGCGGGGTGGCGTTTTTGGCTGAGGCCGAATAATCCTCCGTTCATCCCCGCGAAAGCGGGGATCCAAAAATAGCGAATTCATAAATGGATCCCCGCTTTCGCGGGGATGAGCGGAAAACGAGAGAAGCCGAATGTCAGCCTTCGCCAGCACCATCAAAGAAACCGCCGCTCTTGTTGAGGACGCGCTGGACGCATTCCTGCCGACCCGCAACGGCCCGCTCGGCCGTGTCGTCGACGCCATGCGCTGGGGCGCGCTCGACGGCGGCAAGCGGTTGCGCCCGTTTCTGGTGATTGCTGCGGCTGATATGTTTGAGGCGCCCCGCGCACGCTCGGTGCGCGTCGGCTGCGCCGTTGAAATGATCCACTGCTATTCGCTGATCCATGACGACCTGCCGGCGATGGACGATTCCGACCTTCGCCGCGGACGCCCGTCGGTGCACAAGAAATACGATGACGCCACGGCGATCCTCGCCGGTGACGCGCTGCTGACGCAGGCGTTTGAGATACTGGCGGAGAAGGAAACACACCCTTCCGGCGACGTCAGATGCGCCATCGCGCTGGAACTCGCCCGCGCGTCGGGCAAGATCGGCATGGTCGGCGGCCAGATGATTGATATCTATGCGGAGCAGAAAGACTTCGATCTGGCCGGGATCGAGGAGTTGCAGCGGCTGAAGACCGGCGCGTTGATCCGCTTCTCCGCGGTCGGCGGCGGATTGATTGGAGATGCCTCAAGCGATGAAGTCGCGGCGCTGACCAACTACGCTGAAGACCTCGGGCTCGCCTTTCAGATCGTCGACGACATTCTCGACGCGACGGCGGACGCTGAAACGCTGGGCAAGCCGGCGGGGCAGGACGCGGAAATGGACAAGGCGACCTTCATCAAGCTTCTCGGCATGGACGGCGCGAAGTCGAAAGCCGCCGATCTCGTCGAGCGCTGCAAGGCCCATCTCGACCGGTTCGGGCCGGCGGCGGATCCGCTCAAAGGCGCGGCGGATTTTGTGTTTGAACGGAAGAGTTAGA
This sequence comes from Alphaproteobacteria bacterium, assembly GCA_030428745.1. Classification (GTDB taxonomy): domain Bacteria; phylum Pseudomonadota; class Alphaproteobacteria; order Caulobacterales; family Parvularculaceae; genus Hyphococcus. The sequence continues at coordinate 1,170 of JAUIEG010000212.1, read as the reverse complement.
CATTCTGGAATGCACTTCGGCGGTGGCGGCAAAAAATGAATATCGAGATCGTCGGCAACTACCGAATAGGTTTTGATCCTTGGAGACTTATTGAGATCAGAGTCACAAATCCTAATGAAGACTTCGACTTTTCTGGTCTGATCTTGCCAGTGGATGGCCTACCAAAAGAAAACTGGCAGGTGCCTTGGGATGAGCGAATCCTCGAAAAATCTGAAGACGATGCAGGGCAAACAATCCTATCAGCCTGTTTCTTCTTGTTTGTGGAAAGCGGGGCGAAGCTACAAACTCCTGTTGGAGAGATCAGCTTGCTGCCAATAAGCGACAAACCCTCACGTCTCGGATTTGTACAATTTGAGAAGCCGTAATATCGACACTGCGCCGTTTATTACGCCGCCTCTTCCTTGAGCCGATCCAGCAACGCATCCACACCATTCGTTGCGATGAAGGAGGAGAACTCCTCGCGTTTGACGAGCATGATGGAAACGCCCTGCACGATGATGTCGATGGCCTTGCGCTCGCCGGAGCGAAGCTGGCGCACGCGCCAGTCGACCATGATGGGCGAGCCTTCCTCGCGGTCGAATTGCGTGCGGACGATTACGTCGCGGGCGCCGAGCTTTTTGGCTTCGAGAACCTCCAGCGGCCGGCCCACAATGTCCTTGAACTGTTCGGCGTAGAGTTTCGTCAGGTAATCGGGAAACACTGCGTCATAACGCGCGAGCTGTTCGTCGGACATCGCCTTGCGGTTTTCGCCGATCATGAATTTGCCGATGACGTCGAGCGCCATGCCGTCCGCCAGCACGGCCTGAAAATCGGTGAGTTGCTCCGCTTCGCTCTTGTCTGATGTCAGCGCGGTCGTGGCGTCAGCGGTCAGGACCTTGGCGAAGGCGACCGCGCCTTCGACGGCGCTTTCTTCCGTCTCAGCCGCGGGTTCGGGATCCTGCGCCATGACAGGCGCGGCGGACGCGGCGGCGATCAGGGCGGCGAAAACTTTAACGCGAGACATGAACATGGAATTGGCCCTCAGACTGGTCGGCGCTCGATACGGCGCTCTTTATCAAGTTTGGTGAATATGGGTCGATTGCGGCCAAATTCCAGCAGGAATGCGCCGGCTATGGGCGCCATCAATGACATTTGCGTTAGGCGGCCTCAGGCGCGCCTCAGCAATATAGC
>JAUIEG010000211.1 GCA_030428745.1 Alphaproteobacteria bacterium | reverse complement strand
CCCGTAACCGCAATGGCGGACAGGCCTATTTTGAAAAGCATGGATGCTCCCTTGTTGCTTGGCGCGCTCGAAAGCCCCTGTTTTCGGGCGATACGCAACTGGAGCGCTTGGTTTCCTCCCAGTCCCGGACGGGATGTCACCTGAAAGCGCGGGAAGCGTCAATTGCCTTGTGCTGTGGAGGCGGGAAGGGACGATGGAACAAACCGCAATACGGACTGTTTTTCCTATATGACCCATCCAACTACCGCTTATGAGCCCGCCGCCAAGCCTTTGGAAAAATCATCCGCCGAGGCGCAGAACACTGACGCCACATTGCGGGTCGCCAATGAAGACACCGCAGCCCCTGTTTCCGAAAAGCGGACAACCGAAGAAGTCCGTCAGGGCCATACAGGCGATCATGTGCGATATATTCTGATCGCGTCGACGGCAGGTGTTCTGTTTGTCTTTGCGATCCTGCTAGCGCTTTACATCTTTTAAACGCCTAGAGCGATCCCTTGGTCGAGGGGGCGCCGCCGTCGCTGCGCGGATCCAGCTCCAGCGCCTCACGGAAAGCCCGCGCTGTCGCTTTGTAACAGCTTTCAATAATGTGGTGCGTGTTTTCGCCGTAGAGGTTTTCCACATGCAGGGTGAGCCCTGCATTCATGGCGAGCGCGTGAAACCATTCCTTGAAAAGCTCGGTATCCATGTCGCCGACTTTCGGGCGCGCAAAATTAACTCGCCAGACAAGATAAGGGCGTTTTGAAATATCGATCGTCGCGCGCGACAAGGTTTCATCCATCGGAATATAGGATGCGCCAAAACGCCGAACGCCGGCGCAATCACCGAGCGCCTTGGCGATGGCCTGTCCCATGACAATCCCCACATCCTCAACCGTGTGGTGCATGTCGATGTGAAGGTCGCCCTCTGCGCGCACTTTGAGATCGATCATCGAGTGCTTGGCGAACGCTTCAAGCATATGATCGAAAAATCCGATGCCGGTTTCAATATCGTAGTCGCCCGAGCCGTCGAGCTCGACCGCGACGAAAATCTCCGTCTCTCGCGTTTTCCGTTCAACTGTCGCCGCACGCATGATCGTCTCCTTTGACGCCGCTCCGTGAGGGTGGCATTGAACCCCTAAAATCTCCGGCGCCGGGCCCCTACCTAGGGAAAAAACCCGTCGCCGTCCATAAAAAGCCAGTTCCCAGAAGCGGTTATGAAGAGTTTAAAGGCAAAGTCATGAGCAATACGTCAATGCACGGAACAACAATTCTGGCGGTCCGCAAGGGCGGCGCTGTTGCGGTGGGCGGCGACGGGCAGGTGAGCCTCGGCCACACCGTGGTGAAGGGCGACGCGCGCAAGGTTCGCCGGCTCGCCGGCGGCAAGGTGATCGCCGGTTTCGCGGGCGCGACCGCCGATGCGTTCACCCTTCTGGAGCGGCTCGAAGCAAAGCTCGAACAATATCCAGATCAACTGACGAGGGCCTGCGTCGAACTCGCGAAGGACTGGCGCACCGACCGCTATCTCAGACGTCTTGAGGCGATGATGATCGTGGCCGACAAATCCGTCACCCTGACGCTCTCCGGCGCCGGCGATGTTCTGGAGCCGCAATTCGGCGTCACCGGCATCGGGTCGGGCGGCGATTATGCGCGCTCGGCGGCGAGGGCGCTAATGGAGGAGACGGATCTTTCCGCAGAGGAGATCGTCAAGAAAGCGATGGCGATCGCAGCGTCGATCTGCGTTTACACAAATGAGTCGTTGACGCTCGAAACCATTTCCGAATAGCGCGCAGCCTCACGCACCGTTAAGTATCTTTCTCACAACACTGCTTCGAAATAGAACAGGACCGGTTTTTCGATCGGGCTTGCTTTAACCGTGACCCATGCAGGCGTCTGCAACCCATTAACTTTAAAAACGATTGTTTTTGTTCGCGTGTTGCTCGCTTAGTGAACCGCACCGTTAATGCGTGCTCAGATTAACCATAATCGCCACATCCGCCGGTTGAGCGGCGCCGCAACGATACATGATTGACGCCGGGACATATTCCGCGTTCGGAGTGTTTCAGATTTTTAATGTTGCGTAAGGAACACCCCCATGAAGTCGATTATCGGCCTTGCCACAGCCGCAGCGCTCACGTTTTCCGGCGCTCACGCCACAACGATTTACACCACGTCGGGCAGCGGCGATCTGGTGTCGAACAACGGCAGTTCACAGGTCTATGAAGATGACGGTGTGACCATGACGCTCTCGGCGGGCCTGTTCACCGACACGCCCGTCACTGGCGACGCAGTGGTCACTCCTGGCCAGTATGGCGCAAGACCTGTCGCTTACAGCCCGGGCACCGGCATCACCCATAACCAAAATGACGGCCAGCATCTGATCGACGGCTATTTCCCGGAAGTAGCGATCCTCGAGTTCGACACCGCCGTGCAACTGACGGGCGCTCTGTTTTCTTACGTGGACACCTACGACACATTCGATCTGTTCATTGACTCCAACAATGACGGCATCCTTGAGCGGGTCTTTGAAAACCTATCGATGCCAAACAGCAGCGTCGCATTCATCGACCTGCTGTCATACAATCTGGTCGGCAAGCTTTTTGGCATTGGGACGAGCTCTTATTCGTATAATTGCCGTATGACCAAGTACGGTGAAAAATGCGATAGCTATTCGTCAGCCTGGAAGCTGAAAAAGCTGAAATTCGAAGAAGTTCCCGACGTGCCGCTGCCAGCTGCATTGCCGCTCTTCATGGCGGGCCTTGCCGGCTTCGGCTTTGCGAGCCGCAAGAAAAAAGCATAACCGCCGCATCGCATTGCGACGAGGGGATAAAAGGCGCGCCTTCATCGGCGCGCCTTTTTCTTTTCGGCCAAATGCGACCGTCGGGATTGCGATTTGCGCCGGGGGGCCTATGTCAGGGCGGTGTTTTTCCAAACCCTGAAAGTAAATGACTGATTTTTCCCCCCGCGAAATCGTATCCGAACTCGATCGTTTCATCGTTGGCCAGAAGGCCGCAAAACGCGCCGTCGCCATTGCCCTGCGTAATCGCTGGCGGCGGCGCCGCGTTGAAGGCGCTTTGCGCGATGAGATTACGCCGAAAAACATCCTGATGATCGGACCCACCGGCGTCGGCAAGACCGAGATTTCAAGGCGTCTTGCAAAACTCGCCGGCGCGCCGTTCCTCAAAGTTGAGGCGACAAAATTCACCGAGGTCGGCTATGTGGGCCGCGATGTCGATTCCATCATTCGCGACCTCGTGGAGATCGCCACCGGAATGGTGCGCGAGAAAAAGCGCGAAGAGGTGAAGGCCGCCGCCCAAAGCGCCGCCGAAGAGCGCGTTCTTGACGCGCTTGTGGGCGAGCATGGCGGCGAAGCGACGCGCGAAGCCTTCCGCAAGAAACTCAGAGACGGCGAGCTTGACGACCGCGAAATCGAGCTCGATCTCCGCGAGACTCAGGGCGGCCCGCCCATGTTTGAAATTCCCGGCATGCCGGGCTCGCAAATGGGCATGATCAATATTTCCGACATGCTTGGCAAAGCATTTCAGGGACAGAAGTCCATGCGGCGCATCAAGATCCGCGACGCTTATGAACCCTTGCTGGCGGAAGAAGCGGACCAGTTAATGGACGAAGACACAATCGGCCGTGAGGCTGTCGATCTTGTCCAGAATGACGGAATCGTTTTCCTCGACGAAATCGACAAAATCGCGCGTTCCTCCGATCGCGCCAGCGCCGACATTTCCCGTGAAGGCGTTCAGCGCGATCTGCTGCCGCTGATCGAGGGCGCAACCGTCGCCACCAAATACGGACCGGTGAAGACCGACCACATCCTGTTTGTCGCGTCGGGCGCCTTTCACCTGTCAAAGCCGTCGGATCTTTTGCCGGAACTTCAGGGACGCCTGCCGATCCGGGTCGAACTCGACGCCCTTTCCCGAAACGATCTCCGCCGCATCCTGACCGAGCCTGAGGCGAGCCTCATCAAGCAATATGCTGCGCTCCTTTCGACCGAAGGCGTGACCCTCGATTTTACGGAGGAGGCGATCGACGCGTTGGCCGACGCTGCGGCGGAGGTGAACGCCGGTGTGGAGAATATCGGGGCCCGTCGCCTCGCCACCATCATGGAGACGGTGCTGGACGAGATTTCCTTCTCCGCGGCCGACAAATCGGGGGAAACCATCGCCATCGATCGGGACTTTGTGACGGCGCGCCTGGGCGAGATCACCAAGAACGCCGATTTGTCCAAGTATATCCTATAGTTACTGAACTCTCTTTCGGTAGCGCAACGATTTCCCGGTGATGCCTTTTGGCGTCATTGGCGAAGATTCGTGGCTGGAAACCGCAGAAGAGACCCCAGAAGGGCCAAATCCGCCGCATCACGTCGAAATGCGGGCTTTCACGATGCTTAATGACAGGTTAATCTGTTAACCCTTGAGGGAGTAGGAGCGGGGATTACTCATGGCTGACGGCGCATCGCGGCCCTGGAAGCGGCGAACCATGATGGCTTTTGCCGAGGATGCAGATCCCCGGTTTTCATACACGTCCGAGGAAGAGGTCTCGAAAAAGAAATCGAGATTCGGACTGAAATCCTCCAGTGACAAAGTTTTCAAGGACAATGGCGACAAGCCCCGTCCAAAGATCGCCTTCACTGGCGAGGAATGGGGATTTGGGTACACCGCCACCGAAGAATTCCTGAAGCGTGCGCGCAGCAACCGCACCGTGCCGGACGCCGGGTTCGGCGCCATGGAGCTGCGGGTCGAGCGCGAGTTTGACGACGCGAGCAAGAACAATCGCTTCGACTATCAGCATCCCGACACCCAGCCTTTGCGCACCAAAGAGCAGGCGCTCATGGCGGTGCAGCAGAACACCGCCGATTTCGCCATCGTGCCGTTTTACAATCCCTATTCGGGATACGATTACGAATCGCTGCGCGCGGTCGCGAGCCTTAGCCGCATGCGCGGGGTTCAGCAGGTGGAGGCGCAGGACTGGCACTGTCTCGCCGTCCATGAATCGCAGCTCTACGATATCGTTCAGTCGTCGCATCCCGGCACAGGTTTTTCCGCGCTACAGCGGCGCATGCGGAAATCATGGGGCCTTGTGGATACGGACAGTGGCAATATGCCGGGGGGCGAAGCCGGCTATGACGGCGAGATGCCGCGCGCCGGCCTTCCCATCGACATGGCCGATCAGAAAATGATCCGTGACCGGATCGACATGGTTTTCGCCGCTCCCGAGGCGGCGCGCCGCTGCAAGTCCAAACTTGACGGTATGCGTGCGATTGGCGTTGAGGTTCAGGAAATACCGCAGATGGTCGAGCCACATCGCGAACTAGCGCGACGGGCGCGCTCGGCGCTGAGCAGCTCACGCCAGACGAACACGTTTTTTGACCCGATTTCAGGCGACACGCGGCATTTCTCGGCGATCGGAACAGAGGCGCAGAACAGCAAGCTGTACGGCATGGTCATCCCCTATGGCGTCGCCATGCGCTCTTCAGATTATGTGATCATCGATCATAATTTTGAACAGAGCGATCCCATGAAAACGCGCTT
>JAUIEG010000210.1 GCA_030428745.1 Alphaproteobacteria bacterium | reverse complement strand
TCACCGCAATAACAGCGCTCGCGCTCTTTGGCTTGAGCCTGAACGCGGCGGGCGCCTTTGTTTTTTTTATGTTTATTCTCGCACTGGGCGTCATTGACCTGGAAACCGGGTACCTCCCCGACATGCTGACCCTGCCTTTACTGGCGCTCGGTATTGTCGCCAACGCCTTCGACCTTTTTAACGCCGCCCTTGGAACGGCCGTTCTGGGCGTGGTTATCGGCTATGGCGCGTTCCGCCTCGTGGACATGGTTTTCCTGCGCCTTCGCGGGATAGAGGGGCTGGGCCAGGGCGACGCCAAGCTGCTGGCGGCTATTGGCGCCTGGTTCGGCTGGCCAGTCCTGCCGCCCGTCGTCTTTCTCGCCGCCATTCTGGCGCTTGGCGCTATTGGGATTGCCGCCCTGCGCGGGGCAAAGATTGAAAGAGAAACGCCCATACCCTTCGGACCGGCCCTCGCCGCCGCCGGGGCCCTCGCCATGATCGCCAACGGATTGAGTCTGCCTTACTTTTCCTAGCGGCCCTTGAAATTCGGCTTTCTCTTCTGGAAGAGCGCCGCGACGCCCTCGGCGCAGTCTTCGGTCACAATCGCCTGACGCTGCAGCATCGCTTCATAAGCCATCGCGGTCTTAAGACCTTCCTGCGCCGCCGCGCGGAAACTGCGCTTGGTGAGCGCCAGGGCGACCGGCGCGCGCGCCGAAAGACTTTCAGCCCAATCAAGCGCGTTCCCCAAAACATCAGCATCGGGAACAACCCGGTTGACGAGCCCCCAGTCCAGCGCGCGTTCTGCGTCAATCTTTTCTGCCTCAATCGCAAGCTGGTAGGCGCGCGCATAACCGATCTCGCGCGTCAGCAAAAATGAAAGGCCGCCATCGGGCACAAGGCCGATATTAGCAAAAGCGCTCATGAGATAAGCGCCCTCGCCCATCACCCGCAGATCGCAAGTGAGCGCAAGGCTCATGCCGATGCCGGCGGCAGGTCCGTTGACCGCCGCGATCACCGGCTTCGGTGTGGACTGAACAATATTGAGGAAGCCCGCATATTCCGTATTCAGAACATCTTCCACGTTGCCCATTTCGTCGACGGCGGAAACATCCGCCCCGGCGCAGAAGGCACGTCCTGCGCCCGTCACGACGACAACGCGAACCGCCTCGTCCGCGGACGCCCGCGCGAGCGCGGTGGTCGTATCGGCGCGCATTGCCCGGTTAAAGGAATTAAGCTTGTCCGGGCGGTTCAGCGTGATCAGCGCAACGCCGTCTTTCGGAGTTTCATAGGTCACCGTCATGGGGCCATTCCTGTCGCTAAGGGCCTGAAATTCAACCCATCATGCCGCCTGCCGTCAGCGATTGCAAAAGCCCGCCGCAGTGGTAAGCCTTGGCCTGAATGAACGAAGGAGCCCACATGACCCGTCAGAAGTTTTTCCGCGAAGACTGCTATATTGGCGGTGAATGGCGCGGCGGCGCGAACAAGATCGCGGTGACGAACCCCGCCAATGGCGAGACCATTGGCCATGTGCCAGATTTCGGCCGAGACGAAGCTCGTGAGGCCATCGCCGCCGCCGCAAAGGCCTTCCCCGGCTGGCGCGCAAAGACCGCCGACGAGCGGTCCAAATTCTGCCGCAGCTTTTACGATGCGCTGATGGACAACCAGGAAGCCCTCGGCGAGCTCCTGACGCTTGAACAGGGAAAGCCTCTCGCCGAAGCAAAAGGCGAGATCGCCTACGGCGCCGCCTTTTTCAAATGGTTCGCAGAAGAGGCCATCCGCGTTTATGGCGACGTCATCCCGTCCCCCTGGGCCGACAAGCGCATTGTCGTCACCAAGGAACCCGTGGGCGTTGTCTGTTCCATCACCCCATGGAATTTCCCGAACGCCATGATCGCGCGCAAGGCCGCCGCGGCGCTCGCCGCCGGCTGTCCCATCATCTGCAAGCCCGCGAGCCAGACGCCTTATTCCGCGCTCGCCATGGGCGTGATCGCCGACGAGATCGGTCTCCCGAAAGGCGTCTTCTCCGTCATTACCGGCGAGGCGGCGCCCATCGGCGACGAATTCTGCGAAAACCCCGCGGTCGCGAAGATCACCTTCACCGGCTCTACCGGCGTCGGCAAAATGCTTGCGGCGAAAGCCATGGGCAATATGAAGCGCGCCTCCATGGAGCTCGGCGGCAATGCGCCGCTCATCATTTTTGACGACGCCGATCTCGACCGCGCCGTTGAAGGCGCGATCGCCTGTAAGTTCCGCAATGCGGGCCAGACCTGCGTCTGCGCCAACCGCATTCTCGTGCAGTCGGGAATTTATGACGAATTCGCCGACAAATTCGCCAAACGCGTCGCGCAGATGAAGGTCGGCGACGGCATGGAGAACGGCGTTGAACAGGGGCCTCTCATCGAAGAAAAAGCGGTCGAAAAGGTTGAGGAACATATCAGCGACGCCGTCTCCAAGGGCGCGAAAGTCGCGGCCGGCGGCGAACGCCACAAGCTTGGCGGCACCTTCTTCGAACCGACCGTTCTTACCGGCGTCACACCTCAAATGATGATCGCCAAGGACGAAACCTTTGGCCCCGTGGCGCCGCTTTTCAAATTCGAAACTGAAGAAGAAGCGATCGAGATGGCCAACGACACCGAGTTCGGCCTCGCTTCCTATTTCTATACAAACGATCTCGGCCGCGCCTGGCGCGTGATGGAAGGCCTCGAATATGGCATGGTCGCCGTCAATGAAGGCATCCTCTCCACGCCGGTCGCGCCCTTTGGCGGCGTCAAAGACTCAGGCGTCGGCCGCGAAGGCTCCAAATACGGTCTCGAGGATTATCTCAACATCAAATACGGGTTGTTCGGCGGGCTAGGAAAATAACTCATCTTGTTCGCGACACCGGATCACATTCGAAACAAAAAGCCGGGCTTTCGCCCGGCTTTTTTATGATCATGCGTATTCGTGACAACAGGAAATCTAGTTGTCGATGGATTTCAACTGAAGTTTGTTGAGATCATCAGCGTCTTCATCATTCGGCGCGACTTCGCCCGGCTTATAAAGACGGACTTGAGTGTGGGCGGGGTCTTCGCTTGCCGGGCTGCTGACATTAACAATCGGCGCTTCGGCTTGTTCCGCTCCGACATTAACGCTCTTCGGCGTTTCGTTGGCGCTCATTACTTCCGGGCTTTCATCGCTCATGTCTTCGGCCGGAAGCTCCGTTTCCGGAGTCTCGACATCGGTTTCATCCATCTCGAGCGGAGCCGCTTCAGACGGGGTTTCCACCTCCGCCCCTTCCTCAATCAGGCCCTCCTCCTGCTCCTCTAGAGCCTCCTCAGCAACCGGCTCTGCGTCGAGAACGCGCGACGCATCCGGCGACTCCAGCGGCGCAAGCTCAGCGATCATCGGGTTCGGACGCAGATCAAGATTCGCGCCGGTCCCGGCGTCGATGCCGATGCCGATCAAACCGCCGGCGATGATATTGCCGGCGCCTGAAGCAACACCGCCCCCGGTCACAACCGGTTTGAGCAAAGCAGATACGGGCTTGTAGCCTTCAAGTTCAAAATCCACCTTCCAGGTGCGCTTTCGCTTCAACTCCATCTGACAAGGAGTCGTGCAATTGAACGGCCCCATCTTGTCTTCACTAATCGACTCTGCGGTAACCTCAGCGCCGGTCGGCGTGCTTTCAAATTGAGCCGTTTCCGACGTGCCCCGGATGACAGTCGCGCACGAGCATGTAAGGCTGGCTAGTACAGCCAGCAAAAAATATTTCATTTTGAATGTGCCCCTCTAACTATTTGCCCCCGTTAGAAGGATACTCATTTTATCTATATTTGAAAGCACAAAGCCTCGATTTGAGTTCAGCGCCAATAAAGTCAACAGCTTAAGATCATTACACAGACAGCGTTTCGGGTCGTTCCGACCAACCGCACGCTCGAGATTGGCGCGACTGAGCGTGCGCTTACTTTATCACCGCCTAGAGCCGGTGATGTTTAAAAACGTCGATGAACCAGTCACCGAGGGTCGCAGCTTCCTTGTCGACGTCGTGGCGGTCTTCGATACGTTTGCGCCCTTCAGCGCCGAGTTGGCCAAGTTTTTCCGGCGATGCGGTCAACGCTTCGCGCATGGCGCGGATGAGCGCGTCCCCGTCGCCGGCGGGAATGATCCAGCCGCAGCCCTCATCGACAAGTTCCGGAATGCCCGCGATATAGGTCGAGATCACCGGCCGGCCGAGGGCAAGCGCTTCCATGATAACGACCGGCAAACCTTCAGCGAAACTCGGCAACAAAAACGCACGCGCACTTTTGACCGCTTCGCGGACTTGTCTGTTTTCCATCCAGCCGGTGATGGTGATGATGTCGCCGACCTTAAGGCGCGCTATTTCCGCCTCGATTTCGGCGCGGCTTTCGCCGTCGCCGATCAACACGACGTTCATGTCCGGGAATTCATCGCGCAACGCCGCAACGGCGGCGGGCAATTGCGCCTGCCCCTTTTGCGGACATAGGCGCCCGACACAGACCAGCGTTTGATTGTCCGGCGGCGGGGTCGCTTCAAAGCCTGACAGGTCGAGGCCGCAATGAATGATCTTGATTTTGTCCGCCGCCTTGATGGAGGAAAACCGGATCAATTGCGACTTACAGAAATGGGTGATCGCTGCAATAAACGACGCATGGTCGATCTTGGCCGGAAAGTCGAGCAGCGGCGCATCGGTCAGTTCATCGGGCCCGTGCACGGTCGCGCTGTATGTCGGGCCGCCCATGATCCGCGCCAGCATGGCGACCGCCGTTGAGTTGGTCAGGAAGTGCACATGCACATGGTCGATTTTGTCCGCCGCCGCGCGCTGGCGGAAATAACACGCCTCCATCAGATAGGCCGCATGGCGCACAACGCCGCCGCGCGCATGCTTCAACAATGACCACCACGGACCGAGCGCTTTCAGAAAACCGCCGGTGTTCGTCATCAGCTCACGGAAGAACGCCTTGAGCAGACCGCCAGCATTGCCCGAGAGAATATAATGGGTGCGGTCGATTTCCGCGATATCGAGTGGATCGACCAGCTTTCCGTCCCATTGGCGCAACGCATAGCGCGTGATGGCCAGACCGCGCCGCTCATGGGCCTCAATCTCCCGCCGAATGAACGTCGTCGACGTCAGCGGGTAAGTGTTCATGAGATAGGCGATGTTGGGTTTATCAGTCACTTGTCGGTCACTTGTCGGTCACTTGTCGGCCGCGGGGCCCGCTTAAAATCGGGCAAACAAAAAGGCGCGTGGGATTCGCGCCTTTTTGCCACTTCGAAATAAAGAAATCCTTGTCGAATCCTTACTCAGCAGAGCGGAACTTGACGATTTTCGTGGGGTCCGCCGGCGGCTCGCCGCGATTAACGGCGTCCACATTTTCCATGCCTTCCACGACCTTGCCCCAGACCGTGTACTGGCCGTCGAGGAAAGAGGCGTCGTCAAAGACGATAAAAAACTGGCTGTTGCCGCTGTTCGGGTCCTGCGCCCGCGCCATGGAGCAAACGCCGCGCTGATGACTGATGTCGTTGAACTCGGCCTTGAGGTTAGGCTGG
>JAUIEG010000209.1 GCA_030428745.1 Alphaproteobacteria bacterium | reverse complement strand
CGTTCCACGGGTTGCCGCCGCCGCCATATTTCCACCATTCGCCATTCCAGGTGCCAGCGGCCATTTCCATGGCCTTGGATTCGAACCCTTTGGAAGGGTCGCCAGGCACAATCCAGAAACGCCACAACAAGTCTCCGCTTTCCGCGTCGTAGGCTGACGCAAAACCGCGCGTCGCCTTGTCGCCGCCGCCCTGTCCGATGACAACCCGCCCGTCGAAGACACGCGGCGCACCTGTTATCGAATATGGCTGCGAGGGGTCGAAGGTTTGCACGCTCCACACCGGCTCACCGGTTTTGGCTTCGAGAGCGATCAGTCGTCCGTCGGCCGCAGCGACATAGATCTTGTCACGCCACATGGCGACGCCGCGGTTGCGTCCCCAGGTCGCAAATTTCTCGCCGCGCATCTGCGCGCCCGGATCGTACCGCCACAACTGTTCTCCGGTGCGGCCGTCAATCGCATAGACAACGCCAAACGTCCCCGTCGTATAAATTATTCCGTCCGATACCAGCGGCGTCGATTCTATCTCGCCCGGTGAGGCCAGGTCGGCGTACCAGGCAAGGCTGAGATCGGCGACATTGCCCGCATCGATCTGCGCGAGCGGCGTGTAACGCTTCTCGGAATATGTCCGGCCATGCGACAGCCAGTCAGCGTCCGGAGCTTTATCGGGGTTAAAGCCGGATTGTTCTTCGACCGGCGCTGGCGCATCCTGAGAAGAGGCCGCTTTTTGAGATTCGCCGCACCCTGACAAAACAGATGCGGTAAAGAGAAATACAGCAGCCAGTTTCACTGTTTCAAAACCGGGCCGCGGATTGAATCTACACATCAGCACTCCTCCTCACTCCCTATTCGCGCGGGGCCGCTTTCCGGGCCTTCTGCGGCCCTCAGGCCGCTCCGCTTTCCTTCTTGTGACCGCATCCGGCCCGAGACTCAATTTCATGCGGCGCCAGCCTGCAAACACCAGCCGTTTCCGGCGCTTCATTCTCTCGCCACATGCCTCCGTCTCCATAAAAGCACTCACATAAGCGAGCTGAAAGCGGGAATATTGATTTGGGCGGGGGGCCATAGCGATGCACGATTACCTGCCGGGTGTTTAACCGGTTTTCGCGGAAAAACCGCCATGGCATTGTCCCGCCGCATGATTGCGAATACGGCCGCGCTCTGGGATTTCGCATTCCAGGGAAAATACAGGCGCACAGCCGTAGCTCGAAGACAACTAAAAGCGGGCGCATTATCCGGCGCCGATAACACTGAGGAAAGGGCTGGAAAATTGGGAACGCTCGACATTAATCAAATCGCATCCACCTTCGTAGCGGAGGTCCGCGGCATTGATGCATCACGCCCGCTCTCGGCGGGCGATCTCGACGCTCTCATTGGCGCGCTCGACCGTTACGGCGTCGTCGCCATGCCCGGCCAGAACTTGACGCCTGAGCAGCAAATTTCACTGAGCGAGCAACTGGGCCCGTTGGAAAATTCCGATGAAGGTAGCCCGAGCTTCCGCAAGCTTCGTGAAAATCTGGAATATGTCGACGGACGCGTTTCGGAAATATCGAATCTGGCGCAGGGAAAAGGACTGCTTGAAGAATCCGACGTTCGCCGTCTCTTCACTTTTGCAAACCAGCTCTGGCACTCCGACAGCACCTTCCGCCCAACCCGCGCGCGTTACACCACCCTTTCCGCCGTAAAGGTTCCCGAATCCGGCGGCGATACCGAATTCGCCGACGTGGCGAGTTCTTACGACGCGCTTTCAGACGACGACAAGGAGGAAATAGAAGGCCTCATGGGCGTCCATAGTCCGACGGTCGTCATGGAAGCTATGGGCGCAACGCGCCCCGACGGCGGGGGTTTTGTCAGCGAATACGGCACGCAGGCTCGACCGATTGTAGAGGTTCACGCAGGCTCCGGCCGCAAGGTTCTGAACGTTCCCTCCCACTGCTCCCATATCGAAGGCATGTCTTTGCCCGAAGGGCGGTCGCTCTTAACCTATCTCAGGGAGAAAGCGACGCTGCCGCAATTCCGCTACCGGCATGTCTGGTCGCAGGGCGATTTCGTTATCTGGGACAACCGTTCGACGCTGCACAGGGCGTGCAGGTTCAAAGAACGCAAAGAAGCACGCCAGCTTGTCCGTACGGTCGTGCAAGATGCGTGAGGAAACACTCCGTATGGTGAATAATAGCTGTTTGCTGCGTCCACTTTGCGCGCTGGCCCTTCTCGCGCTCTCGTCCTGTTCGGAAAAGGCGGCGGAGATCGACCGCATAGCATTTGAAAATCCGGACGCCTTCCCGGAGAGCATCACGTCAAATGCAGACGGCGCCCTTTTCATCGGCAGCGCCGGCGACGGGTCCGTTTACCGCGCCAACCCGGGCGACGCGCTCGCAACTGTGTGGATTTCGCAGGCGCAAAGCGGCGTCGGCGCGTTGCTGGGCGTCTTCACCGATGAGGCTTCTAAGACGCTTTACGCCTGCTCTATCGCAGCGGGCGCGCCGCCTGAAGACGCCGATGCTCTGTCCGCCTTGTACGCCTTCGATCTGAACACTGGCGCGACAAAGGCGAAATACCCGTTGCCAGACGGCGCGAAAGCGCTTTGCAACGACATCGCCGTCGGCGCATCGGGAGCGGTTTACGTCTCCGAAACCATGAACGGCCGCGTTCTGAGGCTCGCGCCCGGGGGCGAACAACTGGAAGTGTGGGCTGCCGATGAACGTCTGGGCGGCGTGAACGGAATCGCCGCCGGCAGCGACGGCGCGCTTTATGTGAACACGTTCATGAGCGGAAAATTCTTCCGCATTCCCGTCGAGGCGGATGGCGCGGCGGGCGCCCTTTCCGAACTGACACCCTCGTCGCCCCTTAACAGGCCGGATGGGCTACGCGCCATCGGCGGCATGAAATTCCTGCAGGCGGAAGCTGGTGGGCGCATCTGCGAAATTGAAATTTCCGGCGACCAGGCGATCGTTACGCCTTTGAAGACGGGACAGGGGTGGTCCGGCGTCACCCGCGCCAAGGGGCGCATCTGGGCCGTAAACCCCAAAGCGGAGTACCGCATGGATCCGAGCCTTGCCGGCCAGGACCCGAATCCGTTCTTCATCGACGCCATCGACCCAGAGCAATAAGGAGTTGACGATGGGCCTATCTTCATCTCGCGCGCCATCCTTCGTCTTTACTGCAACCGCCTGCATCGCAGCGGCGATCGCGCTCCCGGCGTGCACGCAAACCTCCTCCGCCAAACAGCAACTTCTCCTGGACCGGATGGAAATCAACGAACTGATCGCCGGCCTTTACGAGAATGTGGAGACGGCGAGCTCGACAGACTATCCCGATTATTATCTTGAGGACGCCGTGTTGGAGATAAACGGAACCGAACTTCGGGGCCGTGCAGCCATATTCGACTACCAGAGCGCTGTCGCCAAAACGAGCCCGCGCCTGAAAGGGTCGTTTCACATGCTCCTGAACAACCTGTCGATCGACGTGACGGAAGATCAAGCGACGGCGAAACTCTATTTCACGGGCGTGCTGGCCGAAACGGTTACAGGGCCGCCGCGTCTGTTCAAGCACGGGCGTGAATATGATTTGCTTGTGCGGAGACCCGACGGCGAATGGCGCATCAAGAAACGCGTCATCGTCAGCGACGCTTCAGCGGATAGCGACTTCGCAGGGATCGAACGGCCAGGCGAAGATTACGACATACTCGAAGGCGAAGAAGCTGCAAAATAAACGCGAACTTACGCGACCTCGTCGATGCGGACGCCTTTCGTTTCGCGTGTGGCGAAAAACCATATTGCCGAGACGAGAACGCCCAGCGTGCCGAACAAGACGAAGACCGGATTGACCGATCCCGTCTTTGCAATTAGCCCGCCGACCAAAAGCGGCGTTAGCATCGAGGCCGTGCGCGCCGACGAACTGCAAATGCCGAGCGCCAGGGCCCGCACCCGCGTCGGAAACACTTCAGCCGAGTAAGGCCACAGGATGATCGTGCCGATGCCAATGCCGGTATGTCCGAGCACAACCATTGTCACCAGCAACGGCACGTTCGATTGCACCAGTATTAAACACATCAGCACGAGGCCGCCGGCCAGCGTGCCCCCAATCGCCAGGGGCCTGCGTCCGACCTTGTCCATGACGACCCCCAAAAGCATCGGAATGAACAACACCAGGACCATGGATATCGCGCTGAAGCGCAACGCTTGGGCAACCGGAATATTGAATTGGCTCACATAGATCGACGGAACCCAGTTGACGAGCCCGTAGTTTACAAGCGAGGTCAGGAACCAGAGCGAAACCATGACGCCAAGCGTTCCGCGCACATCAGGGGTGAAGATGTCGCTCAGCCGCGCATTTTTCGCATCGCCTTGAACCGGCGCTTCATCAAGCGTCACCGGATCGCTCAGTTTCGACTGACGGGGCCCGCCCAGTTGCAGGATCGCTCGCACGGCCGCATCGAACCGCCCCATGCGGGCGAGCCAGCGTGGCGACTCCGGCAAGAGCGCCAGACTGAATGGCAGGACGAGCAGGGGCGCAGCGCCCAGTACGAACATCATCCGCCAGCCAAAATGTTCGATAATGACAGAACTCGATATAGCCGCCGCGCCGTAACCGCTGATCATCAGAAATTGGAAAATAGAAAAGAACCGCCCGCGCGTTTTTGTCGGCGCGATCTCATTAATGTAGCTCGCACAGACCGGGACTGCGCCCCCGATCGCCAACCCTTGCAGGAAACGCAACGCCGCCAGTTGTTCGGGAGAATGCGCCAGAGCGCATGCAAGACTGAAAACACACATCACCGCCACAGCGAGGCTATAGACGGGTCTGCGCCCCCACCGCTCTGCAAACGCGCCCAACACAAGCGCGCCGACAAGCTGGCCTGCATAGCCGCTGGACATCAGCCATCCCATGGCGATGGGATCGAGACCCCATTCCTGAGACAGGGTCGGCATGACAAAGGCGATCATCACGCCGTCCCAGGAGTCGAACAACATCAGCAAGCCCAGGAGCACCGGCGCCAGCTTGCGGCGGCTCCATGCGCCGGGCGCATCCAGTAAGCCGCCGATTTCCCCTGGTTTTCCGTGATAAGTCTCAGACATCGTATTCCCGCATTCTTACGGCCTTGCGCCGGAGTAATTCACCGGGCGGCCAAGCGCCATAAAAAAGGGAAGCCCCATGCCTAAAATGCAAACCTGTGACTGCCGCCATCCACTGCGATGAGTTCGCCCGTAATATATCTGGCGACCGGCGACGCAAGAAACGCAACCATTGCGGCAAGGTCCCGGGGTTCTCCGAAATAGCCCATAGGAATATTGCGGTTACAATAATCCTCCCGCGCTTCCTGTGTCGGGAATATCTTATCGATCTGTTCACTGATGATAACGCCCGGCCCCACAGTATTCACGGTAATCCCGTCTCTTGCGACTTCGTGTGACAGACTTTTTGAATAGACCGTACGGGCGGCGTTCATAACGCTCGCAGAGTTGATGATGCTCTGCACTTCGAATGTGCCGCCGATATTGATGATGCGGCCGAATTTGCGGGCCCGCATTTCCGGCAGCAA
>JAUIEG010000208.1 GCA_030428745.1 Alphaproteobacteria bacterium | reverse complement strand
CGTTTAAAAAATAATCCAGCCGTGGGCGCCTGCTACTGCGCCCAAAATCGTGATGAAGCTTAGCGAAAGCAACAGAATATGAAACCAGTGCAAAAGAAAGAATGCGCGCTCCGGGTTTCGTCTGGCAAAGCCGGGAAAATATCTGTGTAGGATGAAAGGCTCGCCGATGAATAAGAGTAAGAAAAACAACAGCCATACAATCACCATGGCGTGCATCCACCAGTAGGCGGCATCCAAAAAGCGCGACCATAGCTCAAGCTTTTCCGTCATGTAGTAGCCGGTGACGCCAACGAGGAGCACAGCGGTCCGCGCGATCCAGACAAATCGGCGCTCGACCGCATGGAAGGCCGCTAGCTTGTCCGGCCCGAACTCCCCTCGTCGAACCGCCGGCAGGACGACGAGTGTCGCCATTGATACTCCGCCGATCCAGATAACGACGCCGAGAACGTGCAACGCGCGGGCGAAAAAGAGGTCGGTCATGAGATGTGTTCCGATAAAGAATGAACAAAAATACTTAGAGCAGATTAGTCCATATCGGTTTGCGCAAGCGCAAATCTGAATGAGATATAGACTGGCGCCTAATGCCCCCCTTTATCGGCGATTCGTGCTATGGCCGAAATGTCTCGGATTGTTAGGTGCTGATCTTGGCTCATCAGGAGTCCGGTTTTCTCCCAAGCTGCGAGCGTGCGGCTGGCTGTATGAAGGGTCGTTCCTGAAAATTCTGCGAGATCCTTGCGTCGTAGTGGAATGCCAATTGTCGTGACGCCATTCACGTTATGTCCAGCTTGTGCCGCTAGACGTAGTATCGCGTGGGCAATGCGCTGATCTGCGCATTGAGTGGCTAGCTCGCGTACGCGGTCCTGCGTTTCCGCCAGGCGCGCCCCGATGATCCGAATGATGTTGACTGCGATACTTGGAAATCGGTCGATCAGCTCGAAAAGGTCCGTTTCGCTCCAGCTGAGAATCAATGAGCGCTCAGCCGCTAAAGCGTCTGCGGGAAGCTTGTTATTGGTGAAGAGCGGGACTGTTCCGAAAAGATCGCCGGGGGCGATAAACCGGATGATAGCCTGTTTGCCATCGCTTCCCGTTTGGATAATGCGAACGCTGCCCGCCGCCAGTGCAAAGGCGCGATTTGCGTTGTCGCCTTGAGCGAAGATGGCGTCATTTTTGTTGACATATTCCATGTGCGCCGAGGCTCGGACAGCATTGAGGCCTTCCGGCGATAAACCGACGAAAAATTCCATTCGGGCAAGAAGAGGTAAGTCCGGAGACGCATTCGGATGTGGAGAGCAAAAGAGTGCCATGTGCGCATTCAGCTTTCGCGCCAGCGATTTCACAGAAAAAAAGCTGGCCAGTTTGTTCTGGCGCAACCTTTCCGCCAGGGTCCCATGGTATACGCAAATGATTATTAATAGCAATTGGAGTAAGGGCGGTGTTTCGCAGGCGAGCAAAAGAAATAGGGTGGTCGAGCCCGGGGTTTTCTCTCTTACGCTGGCGCGATTGCGACCTGGATCTTGCCGCATTGACCTTCTGTCTGGCCGCGTCCCCTATGGCCGTATTCGCTCAGTCCGCCGCGCCCGGCGCCACGATTCTCGACGAGATCGTGGTGATCGGCCAGCGCGATCTGACCGCCGAGCGCATTGCGGCGCTTCCGGGCGGCGGCGATCTGGTCGCGACCGAAGACATCGCCAGCACCGCCAATCTCACCGCGTCGCGCGCGCTTGCGGCGACGCCTGGCGTCATCATCCAGGATTTCTTCGGCGGCAACGATCAGCCGCGCATCCAGATCCGCGGATCGGGGCTTCAACAGAACCCGGTCGAGCGCGGCGTTCTGGTGCTTCAGAACGGATTGCCGACCAACCGCGCCGACGGCTCCTATGTGGTCGGCTTCGCCAATCCAGCCGAGGCCGAAGCGATCGAAATCTATCGCGGCTATCTGGCGAACCGGCTCGGCGCAACGGTGTGGGGCGGCGCGCTCAATTTCATTTCGCCGACCGGGCACTCGGCGCCAGGCGCGCGGCTTGATCTGAGCGGCGGAAGCTTCGGCCAGGCGAACGCGCTCGGCCAGTATGGATGGCATATGGAGGATTACGACGCTCTCTTGCAGGCCGATGTCAGCCGGCGCGACGGCTATCGCGATTATAACGACTCCCGCCGTATCCACGTCGGCGCCAATGTCGGGGCCAAGCTCAACGACACGGTCAGCATCCGCCTCTTCGCCGACTATACCGATCTCGGCTTCGACGTCAGCGGCCCGCTGACGGCGGACCTCTTGGAACAGGATCCGGAGTCGGTGTTCACGGGGCCGACCGTCACCCCGTCGGGCGCGATTAATCCCGGCCCCAATGTAGTGCGCGACCAGCCGCGACGAGAGGCCGAACAATGGCTGATCGGTTCGCGGGCGACGGCCAGCTTTGGCGCAAACATCCTCGATGTCGCGCTCGGCTATACAAGAACCGACGACATGTTCCGGTTTCCCATCGTCGCCGGCGTGCGCGAGACGCAAAGCGACGACGTGACCGGCGTCGTCCGCTACGCCTACAAGCCTGATGCGGACAGTCTGCTGCCGCTGTTCGAGGCGACGGCGCAATATGTGACAGGATCGGCGGACCGCGATTATTACCTCAACCTGTCGGGGGAGAAGGGCGCGCAGTTCAGCGCCAACGAACTTGACGCCGACACCCTGTCGCTCAGCGCGGGGTTTCACATTCCTCTCGGCGCATTCGTCACGCTTTCCCCTTCTGTGGCCTGTTCCCGCGCGACCCGCGACAATGAAGATGTCTATGACGGGGCGACGCGGCCGACCGCCGCCTACAATCCGGGCAACCCGACCATGGCGCTGCCGAACGGCGCGGTCCCGTGGGTCCGCTCCAGCTATGAGCGCGATTATGACGGATGGAGCCCGGCGCTTGGGATAAGCTGGCGTCCGGAAGCGGACAATCTGGTGTTCGCGGCGGTGAGCAGGAGTTTCGAGCCGCCGACCCATGACGATCTCTTCGCCACCATCAACGGCACGCCCAACAGCAGTCCCGGCCGTCCCAATCCGGGCGAACCGGCCATGGCCGCCGCCGTTTTCGCCACGCCCGATCTCGATGCGCAGGAGGCGACCACAATCGAGGCGGGATGGCGCGGCCGCGCCGGCGTCTTCGCCTGGGACGCCACGACCTATTACTCATGGGTCGAGAACGAGCTTCTCAGCCTGCGCGATACGTCCGGCGCGCGCCTCGCCGCCATCAACGCCGACAAGACGCGGCATTTCGGGGTGGAGCTCGGCCTGACGGCGCAGATCACCGACGCGCTGGTCGGCCGCGTGGTCTATAATTATCAGGATTTCCGTTTCCATGACGATCCATTGCGCGGCGACAACCGTCTCGCCGGCGCGCCGCGCCACTGGATCTACGCTTCGGCGGATTACAGCCTCACGGATAAATGGTCCGCGGGGACGAGCGTGCGCTGGGCGCCGGAAAAGACCCCGGTCGATAACCTCAATACGCTCTATAACGACCCCTACGCCGTCGTCGATGTGCGCAGCGATTACCGGATCAGCAGGGCGGTGTCGGTGTTCGGCGAAATCACCAATCTCTTTGACGAGACCTATGCGTCCTCGACGCTGATCACGGATCAGGCGCGCCCGGACCAGGCCGTTTACCTCTCGGGGGACGGCCGCGGGTTCTTCGGGGGCGTCAAGCTCGCCTTCTAGGTGCTCTTCAATAGTTCTAGCCAAAAGGAATACTCTTATGAAAAAGCACACCCCCTTCGCCGCGATGGCCGCCGCACTCTTCTGCGCCGGCGGGGCGGCGGCGGAGTCGACACTCATCGCGATCGACGATCTTGCCTTTGCTACGGTGCATGAGGTCGCTGAGCGCAGCATTCTCGCTCGCAACGATGCGGGCCAGCCGCTCGCCGCGCTTCTGAAGCTCGATGACGGAGATTTCCTGCCGCCGCACGGGGCGGGCGGCGGTCTCCGGCTGCTGACGGTGCTGTCGGGCGAGTTGTCCTGGGGCGACGGCGCCGAAGTTGATCCGGATAAGGAACGGATTTTCCCGGCCGGAACCGTCCTCATCGTTCCGGCCGAAGGCGGCGAACACTGGGCGGCGGCGCGGGGTGGCGACGTGCTGATCCAGGTGGTCTTTATCCGGGAGGGCGCTTTGGCGGCGGGGATTCCGGATTAAGTTGGAGCGACGCTTTTTTTGGCTGTCGATGGCAGACATTTCTTTTGGCTGCTAGTTAAATCGAGCCAATTTAAGTCCAGCAACATCTATTTCTGAAGGCTTGCCTTCAATCAGGTCGGCAATAATTCGCGCTGAACCGCAGGCCATTGTCCAGCCCAGCGTTCCATGACCGGTATTGAGGTAAAGACGCTGGATGGGCGTTTCGCCAATGATTGGCGGACCGTCAGGCGTCATTGGTCGCAAACCGCACCAGAAGGATGCTTTCTCCGGTTTGCCTCCTCTGGGGAAGAGATCAAGAAAAGACCGTTCGAGGGCGTCGCGGCGAGATTGTCGCAATTGGAGATCGAATCCCGCCAGTTCAGCGGTGCCCCCCACTCGGATGCGATCGCCCAAACGCGTGATGGCGGTCTTATAGGTTTCATCCATAATGGTTGATATAGGCGCCGAGGTCGCATCATTGACAGGCATTGTGAGAGAGTAGCCTTTCACAGGATATACAGGCAGATCGAGACCAAGTTCCCGGACTGCATTCGGAGAATAACTTCCGAGCGCTACGACATATGCATCAGCGCTCAAGAATCCACGAGATGTGTGCGCCCCGGTTACCATGCGGCCATCCGATGCGAATTCGAAAAATACGGTGCTATAGGAAAAACGCGCGCCAAGCGCGGCAGCGTGTTCTGCAAGTGCAGTCGTGAAGAGGTTGCAGTCTCCCGTATCGTCATCCGGCAGGCGCAATCCACCGACGAAATTTGCTTTCGTGTCAGCAAGCCCCGGTTCCGCTCCGATGCATCCGTTTCTATCAAGCACCTCAAACTTGACGTTAAAATGTCTTAGTATTTCGACATCGTGGTTTATCGTGTCAATTTGTTGTTGAGTGCGAAACAGCTGCAAGGTGCCGCGGCGACCAGTATCGAATTCGATACCGCAGTCGGCGGCGAGCGAGCGGAGACAGTCGCGGCTATATTCGGCAAGCGGAGTCATACGCGCCTTATTCTTCGCATAGCGTAAAGCCGTGCAATTGCGCAGCATACGAAATAACCAATCCCACATCGCAGGATCCGGTCTTGGGCGGATGACTAGCGGCCCATGAGTCATTAAAAGCCATTTTACCACTTTTGCCGGAACGTCTGGCGCCGCCCATGGTGATGCATAGCCGGGAGATATCTGCCCGGCATTTGCATAACTTGTCTCAAGGCCTGGGCCGTCGCGCCGTTCAACCAGTTCAACTTCATGTCCGGCCTTGGCAAGATAATAGGCGGTGGTCACGCCTATCACGCCGCCTCCAATAATTAGGACTCTCATGTTTATGCCTCGTCCGTACGCCTTTTTCATTGAATTCTTTTTCTGAGAATAGATGCAGCGCGCGA
>JAUIEG010000207.1 GCA_030428745.1 Alphaproteobacteria bacterium | reverse complement strand
GGAGGACAACGAAGTGAACCGGCTCGTCCTCACCCATATCCTGAAAGAAACCGGTCTCTCCTATAAAATCGCCTTGAACGGCCGTGAGGCGCTGGCGCTGTACGCCAAATGTCAGCCCGCCGTCATTCTCATGGATGTTTCCATGCCGGAAATGAACGGCTTCGAAGCAGCCAGGGCGATTCGCGAGGCGGAGGCCGAATCCGGCCTGCACACGCCGATCATCGCCATCACCGCCCACGCCCTTAAAGACGACAAGGAAAATTGCCTCGCCGCAGGCATGGACGATTATGTCTCGAAGCCGATCTCGGCCGCGCGCCTCAAGGACCGCATCAACCATTGGATGCGCGTCGCCTCTGAAGCCGCCGCCTGAAGCCGCCGCCTTGCCGCAGTCCGGCGACCATCGTTCAACACTCGTCGTTCGACATGCTGGCGCCGGTTTTCCACTGTCGGCCATTTCCGCCCCCGAAACGCAGCGAATCAGCTTTAACCTTTCATTAAGAATTGGTGCTTTTTCCTGTCCCATTAAGGCTTTGCGGGTGCCGCGAAGCACCTTAACGGTGACCTGTTCGGCTTGAGACCGGGGCGAGTGTCTCGCGCTTTTTCAGCCGGGTGGGACGGGGAAACGCCCCAACGAACGACGGTGGACAACCAATGAAATCGAACGCGCCCTGGAGCGTCAAAGGCATTGAGCGCGATGCGCGCGAGACCGCAAAGGAAGCCGCGCGGCGCAAAGGCATGACGGTGGGCGAATGGCTGAATCAGATGATCTACAGCCAGGCCGAGGGCGGCGGTGAAAGCGCCTTTTCCGATGGCGAAGTCGAGGGGTTAAAGCTTCGCGACATCGTCACGGCCATTGAACATTTGCGCAATCGCGTTGTCGACGCGGAATCGAAAAACGCCGCGGCCGTCGCTGATCTCAGCCGCAATATGGGCGGCTTCGTCGAACGCATGCAGCGCCTCGAGCGGGTGAAGCCTGCCGAAGGATCTTATGAAGACGTCCTCCAGCGGGTCGAAAAGCTCGAACGCGCTGGCGGCGACCGCGGCCGTATCGAAGCCCTGAAAGCGCTCGAAAAAGCCCTCGCGCAAGTGGCGGTTCAGTTCAACAATGCGCAGCGCACTACGCTCACCCGGCTTGATTCCGCCGAGGCCCAGCTTCAAGAATTTGCCGAACGGATCGACCGCGTCGGGGATGGCGCAGCCGGCGAGCCGGCGGAGCTTGGCTCCCTGAAATCGGCCATCGAAGATCTCGCCGACCGGGTCGCGAAAGCCGAGCGCATCGCGGAAGAGGCCGCCGCGCTGAAAACCGAAGCGGCCACATCCTCCGATCCGGAATTTGTGGAACGCACCGGCGCCAGGCTGCGCGTTCTCGGGGACGAGATTAAACGCGGCGGCGACCAGATCCGCGCTCTTGAAGGGACGATTACAAAACTGTCCGGCCAGATCGAAGCTGCGGAAAAACGCAGCGCCGACGGCGTTCAGAAAGTCACGGACACCATTGCGGAAGTGCGCACGCAGCTTGAGGCCGAGGAAAAGAGCGGCGGCCCCGATGTGGAAGCCATTCTCGCCGCCGCGCGTTCGGAAACAGAAGGCAAACTCGAAGCGCTGCAGCGCTCGCTGGAAGAGATCAACTCTCGCTTTGAAACACTTGGCCGCGAGGAAACAGTAACCGACGCACCTGCAGCTGAGGAAGCTGCAGAACCGGCGCCGGATGCGCCCGCGGCGGTAGAAGCTGCGGAGCCAGCGGCCGCACCGCAAACCGAACCGGAACCCGTCGTCAGCGACAGCGACGACCTCGACGAGGTCGTCGACGAAATCGAGGAAGCCGTCGCCGCCATGGAGGCGGAAGATAACGGCGCCGAGGAAGACCCTTTCGCCTTCGCCGATGAGGCCGACGCAACAGCCGATACTGAAGAACCGCTTGAAGCGGAGGCCGATGACGAGCCCGCCGACGATTTCAGTTTCCAGATTGACGACGACACACAAGATGGCGGCGCACAGGATGAAGGCGATGAAGACATCACCATCAGCGCCGCTGTGGATGAAGATGACGCTGACGACGCGATGAGCGACGCAGAATCGCTTCTCGCCGAAGTCAGAAACGCGCTCACTGGCGAAGGGCTCGCCGATGATGAAGACGATGACGATGAGCTCGGCGCCGCAGAAATGGAAACGCCCACTGCGTCTGACGACAGCGAAGATGAGGATGACGAGCAGGCGCCCAACACGGCCTCCCTCTCAGCCGCAATGGACATCGACACGGATGCGGCGGAAGACGAAGCGCCCGCTGCGCCCGCCCCCAAAGAAGATATGCTCCAGGCCGCCCGTCGGCGCGCCCGCGAAGCCGCCGCCCGCGGCGGCGAAGACGGCCGGCCGCGCCGCAGCCAGCTGACAGCAAAACAACGCGCCATTCTCGCCGCCCGCGCACGCCAGAAACGCGCTGCTGAAAGCAGCGGCGAGACGGATATGGCTTCTTATGATGACACTGAGGCCGAAGCGCAGACGGCGCCGGCGCCGCAGGCTGATGACGCCGCCGAGCCGCTCGCCTTTGGGGAGGGCGACGCTGCGCCGGAAGAAGAAGAGACGCCCGGGCGGTTCGGCAAGTTTGCTGCAGCGCTCGCCTCCGCCAAGGCGCGGCTCGGCCGGAAGAAAGACGACGATGTGGATGACAGCGCCCCTGCGCCGCAGCCCGAAGCGTCGTCATTTGACGGAGAAGATCAGGAAGACCGCCGCGGCAATGGCGACCGGGCCGCTCTTGAGACCCTGAAATCCACAAATTCGGCGAAACCGCTCACGATTGCGCTCGGCGTCGCCATTCTGCTTGCGGTCGCCGCGCTCGTTTATCTCGTGAAAGACTTCGTGTTCAAACCCGACACTGGAGCCGCGCCGGCGACGAAGCCGGCGATAGAACAAACTGAACCTGCCGCAGCTGCGCCTGACGAAGAGGCGTCCGCCCTTCCCTCCGTGCCCGCCGCGCCCGCAACCGATCCGCAAGCGCTTTATATTGAGAGCATGGACGCGCTCGCAGCCGCAACGAACGAAACGGGCGCCAAGGCCGCCATCGCCAATCTTCAGGACGCCGCCGCTCTCGGCTACCCCCCGGCGCAGCTTCAGCTTGGCGAGCTTTATAAAACCGGCCAGGGCGTTGAGCAGGATCTCGGTCAGGCCCGCGTATGGTTCCGGCGCGCCGCCAATGGCGGCAACGTGCTCGCGATGCACCGCATCGGCGTGATGACGGCCCGTGGCGACGGCGGCCCCGCCGACAGCCAGGAAGCCATCGCCTGGTTCGAAAAGGCGGCGAATTTCGGCCTTGTTGATTCCCAATACAATCTCGGCGCGATTTATCACCCGAGCGACGACGGCGGCTCGTCCGTTCAGGATGCGGCGAAGGCCTATTACTGGTATTCGCTCGCAGCGCGGAATGGGGACACACAGGCGCAACCACTTGCCGCCGGCGTCGCCGTGGCGCTTTCCCCGGAGACACGGTCGGGAATTGACGCCGATGTCGCGGCCTGGACCGCCGAGCAAGCCGACCAAAGCGCTAATCTGAACGCCGCCGGCTAAAACGCCGCAATGGCGGCTTCGCCTTTGCTTGTTTCACGGCCGCGGCCGCGCTTATAACCCCTACATTCGCGCGGGCGTCGACGAAAAACCATAATCAACGCCTGCGCCGCATCGCGTTTCAGGGGTTCGCCAGCTTCCCATGCAGCTTTATCTCCCCATTGCGGAGATGCCGGTCGATCCGTTTGTGGTTATCACCATGGGCGCGGCCGTCGGCTTTCTATCCGGCATGTTCGGCGTCGGCGGCGGTTTTTTAATGACGCCGCTCCTGATCTTTTACGGCATCCCGCCCGCCGTCGCCGTCGGGACCGAATCCTCACAGATCGTCGCCTCCTCCGTTTCCGGCGCGCTCGCCCATCTCAAACGCAAAACCGTCGACTTTCAGATGGGCGGATTTCTCGTCGCTGGCGGGGCGGCCGGCTCGGTGATCGGCGTTCTCATTTTCCGCATGCTTATCGAGACCGGCCAGATCGATACGCTGATCTCGGTTTCCTATGTGATTTTTCTAGGCCTCATTGGCGGGCTGATGTTGTGGGAGAGCATCCGCACGCTTTTGCGCTCACCGGAAGACAAAAAGCGGCAGGCCCGAAAGCGCCGCAGTCCCGCCTGGCTGGCGGCGCTTCCCTTCGCCATGCGGTTTCGGGCCTCTGCACTTTACATAAGCCCTATTGCGCCGATCACACTTGGCTTTCTCGTAGGCATTCTCGCCTCGATGCTGGGCGTCGGCGGCGGCTTCATCATGGTCCCGGCGATGCTGTATATCCTCAACATGCCCACCAATGTGGTCGTCGGCACATCGCTGTTCCAGATCATTTTCGTCACCGCCATCACGACGATCCTCCACGCCGCCGCCAACCAGACCGTGGACATTGCGCTGGCGCTTTTGTTGCTCAGCGGCGGGGTCGTCGGCGCACAGCTGGGCGTGCGCGTCGGCGTCAGGCTTAAGGCCGAACATCTGCGCGCCCTTCTCGCGCTGTTGGTGCTCGGCGTATGCGCCCGCCTATTGATCGACCTTGCGCTGCCGCCAGCCTCATTTTTTATTGTGGATGGCGTGCGATGAGAATTTTCTTCCTCGCACTCACTTTGATCATCGCGCCTGCGCAGGCGGCGAATATCGAAATAGCGCTGACCAACGACCGGGTCGAAGTGGACACGGGCTTCGCCGGCGCGCGCCTCATCTTGTTCGGCGCGGTTACAGGGCTGGACGACCCCGCGTCCGTTGACATCATTTCCGTGATCAAGGGGCCGGAAGCGCGATTTCAAGTGCGCCAGATGGAAAAGAACAATCTCATCTGGACGCCCGGCCCCGCGCATCTCATTGAAAGCGCGCCGGGACTTTACCTCACCTATGCGACCCGGCCGATTGACGATATCGCGCCACTGCCGTTGCAGGACCAGCATCGTCTCGATGCGGACTATCTCGACATCGCCATCGGGGCGCACACAACTGCAGACGCAGAGAACGCCGGCCTTTATCGCAGCGCTTTCCTCAGCGAGGCTGAAGCGCTCGGGCTCTATCGCAGCCATGTCGGGGGCATCGAGTTCAAAAAAGGCGCGCTGTTCACCATTACGGCGCGCCTTCCCACCAACACCCCCGTGGGCGAATATGAGGTCGCTGTGTATCTTTTCCGCAATGGCGAACTGATCGGTTCCGACGCCGCGGCGCTGGCGGTCAATCGCGTGGGGCTCGAGCGCCGCATTTACGATTTCGCCCATCAACGGCCCGTCTCCTACGGGATTTTCTGCGTTGCGCTGTCGCTGATCGCCGGCTGGGTCGCGAGCCTCGCATTCCGCAAATAGGATTTTTGGTCTATTCTCCCGATGACGGGTAGCGTTCGGGAGGGGGCGGTATGGCCAAAAGCAAACAAAAAGCGGAAATGACGCGGCTTGGTTTTTACGGGCTTGCGCCTTTCGTTATCGCCGCTGTCGCTATGTGGCTGAGCCCCATCATCATTCCCAGTCACATTGCGCTCGATTTTCACCTTCTCGCCCTTGC
>JAUIEG010000206.1 GCA_030428745.1 Alphaproteobacteria bacterium | reverse complement strand
CGTCACCGCTTCTGTTACGGCGGCTTGATTGACATCGGCCACGACAAGCTTGCCGCCTTCTTCGTGGATAAGTCTCGCAAGCCCCATTCCGACAGCGCCGACGCCGAGGATCGAAACGGTCATCCCGTTCAAACTGTCCTTGCCGAATTTGCGCTTCGCCGCCGCCTGCATGCCGCGCCAGACACCGCGCGCCGTGAAAGGCGACGGGTTGCCGCCGATGCCTTCCTTCTCCATCCCCGCTGCATATTTGGTGACGGAACGAATGGTCGCGAGATCGGCTTCGGTGACGCCGGAATCTTCCGCGGTGTAATAAAGGCCCTCAAGGCTATCCACGGCGCGACCGAAGGCTTTCAACAATTCCGGCGTTTTGTCTTTCTTCGGATCAGCGAAAATCACCGCCTTGCCGCCTCCGAACGGAATGCCGCCCATGGCGTTTTTATAAGTCATGCCGCGGGAAAGATTTTTTACATCCTCTAGCCCCGCCTCGAAGCTCGCATAAGGGAGTATCCGGCAACCGCCGCAGCCAGGCCCGAGCGTCGCGTCATGCACGGCGATAATCGCATTAAGGCCCGTCGATTCTTCGGTAAAATGCACCACTTTGCGCCAGCCCTCGACTGGCAAAACCTCAGATTTCATCGGGAACTTCCTCCATACAGCCGCGAGCCCTGCGCCCAAGTCAGCCAGAATGGGAGGGTTCCTATACCTTTCCGTCGAGCGCTTCCGGTCAAATATAGGGCTTGGCCGCTTGACGGTTAGCATATAATGCTAAATACAGGACGGATTAGTGAAAGCGGACCTATGAAGCTCGACCATATCGACCACAAGATCCTGAAACACCTTCAGGAAAACGCCCGGATCACCAATGCCGAACTCGCAGAACGGGTGGGCCTGTCGCCGACCCCCTGCCTTCGGCGTCTCAGACGCTTAGAGACCGAAGGGATCATCAAGGGCTACCGCACCGAGATCAATCGTGAGGCGCTCGGCGTCAATGTCACGGTGATCATTCTGGTCAAGCTCGAGCGCGAAGACGACAAAACGCTCAGGGAATTTGAAACCGCCATAAAGAACCGCGAAGAAGTGATGGAGTGCTATCTCGTTACCGGCAAGTTCGACTACTTCATTCGCGTTGTGGTGCCGTCGCTCGCGACTTATGAAACCTTCCTGTCGGAAACAATGCTCCGTATGCCAAATATTGCAACGGTTGAATCAAGTTTCACGTTGCGCGAGGTCGCCCGCAAGGTCGTCACGCCGCTGCCGCAGTCCATTATCCGTTAGAAGATAATTAGTTTGTCGACGCGCGTTAGGCAACGCTCGCAACGGCGTCTGGCGGCGCTGTCAAGCGATCAATCTCGGCATGTAACTCCTGAGCGCGGATCGGCTTCGTCACATAGCCATCGAAGCCCATCTCTAGAAATTCCTCGATCTGCTGACGCATAGCGTGGGCCGAGATCGCAATAATCGGCGTCGGTCTGCCTGCGACAAGCTCACGTTCAAGAAAGCGGATCTGACGCATGGCTTCAGGGCCGTCCAGACGCGGCATGGATATATCCATTAACACAACATCGAATTTATCACGCTTGAAGGCGGCGACAGTCTCAAGGCCGTCGGCCGCGAAAAGCGTTCTGTGCCCGCGCTGATCAAGAAACGCCTTCAACACGGCCTGATTCACCGCATTGTCTTCGCCAGCGAGTATGCGCAGGCCTTTTTGCGGTTTCAGCGCAACGGCGCCGGAAGCCTCAACCGCTTCGGCCGTGTCATCGACATTCGCCAGCGGCGCCGGAAAAGAGACTGTGAAAATTGAGCCGGCGCCCATTGTCGAGCGCACTGAAATCTCGCCGCCCATAGCTGTCACCAACCCCTTGGCGATGGAAAGACCCAACCCGGTGCCGCCGAATTTGCGTGTCGTTGTAACGTCAGCTTGCGTAAACGGGTCAAAAATCCGGGCGATCTGATCGGGGGACATGCCAATGCCGGAATCTTTCACCTCGATGACCGTGTGATCGCCGTCCGCGCGTGGCGCCGTGATGCGCATCAGCACTGCGCCGCTTTCGGTGAATTTGATAGCGTTGGAGACCAGATTATACAGCACCTGAAGAATCCGATGACCGTCGCCAATGCGCATAGCATCCGCATCGCCGTCACACTCAACGCGAAAATCAATGCCTTTTTGCTTCGCCTTCAGGGCGTGAAGGCTTTCCACGTTGCGCGCGATCTCACTGAAGGAAAACGGCGCCTTTTCAAGCTCGATCTTGTTCGCCTCAATCTTGGAGAAGTCGAGAAGATCGTTCAGCACCATCATCAAGAGATCGCCGCAATCGCGCACGATCTTGAGCTTTTCCTGTTGCGTCTGCGTCAGCTTGGTGTCTTCAAGCGCCGCGGCCATGCCGAGAATGCCGTTCATGGGCGTCCGGATTTCATGGCTCATATTCGCGAGAAACGCAGACTTCGCCTGGTTCGCATGTTCCGCCAGCGCCTGACGCTCTTCAGCGCGTTCGCGTTCGGAACGCATATCGGCGCTTGATGCTTCATAAGCGCGAAAGGTGACGGCAAGATGCGACACATACATGATGGCCGCCAGAAGGATGGCGGAAGCGCCAGCGCGGCCCGGCTCGGCGCCGGTCACGAGCGCGTATAGCGGAAGGCCGAAAAAATAGATGGCGTGAGGCGTGATCGCCGAAAGGAAAGTCCGCTTTTCATGATGCATGTGCATCGTCACATGCAGAAGTGCGCCCGCCAGCCAAAGGATCGCGAACACCTTGCCCGGCGTGCCCCACATCAGCCAGAGAAGCGCCGGAAAGAGCGAATAGACCAACGTCGCCTGGGTCGATGATGCGCAAATGGCGAACCATTCAATTTTGCTCGGGGCCCGCTTACGCGCACTGTCCGTGAACCCGCGCCACGCATAAGCGTCGACGAGCTGTGAAACGATGATCGCTGCAAACCATGCTGCGGATAAAACATGACTGATCGCCCCCCACAGCAGCAGCGTACCAATGCCGGCAATAACAACCCGGGTTTTGAACTCCCGCCGACGGCTTTGCGCCGTTGTGATCAAACCAGACAGAATCGACGCCGAGTCTTTTCCACCGGCCCGCTCTCTCTCGGGCATGGCTTTTGTCATGGCTGTCACGGCTCCCCTCAATAGGCGGATACGGGCTCTCACGGCGCCGGGCCGTGAATTCTTAAAAATTAGCCGGAAAATCTTAATCGGTGCCTACCGGGAACCCCGCCTAACAGTTTTGAAACGCGTTCCGCGATCCGGAATGAAACAGACGATGTAGACGCGTGTCGCGTTTTGATGCGATCACGGAAATGGGAACGCCTGAGGCGCATTTAACCGATCTAGGCTGGCGGCTATCGCTGGAAATCGTAAAAGGCGCCCATGGAGAGAAGCTCGGTCAGCGCCTGCATGGCGGCGAAGCTCTCCTCCATGAGTTTGGGATCGCGTAGATCGTCCGGCGTCAGGCGATCGCGGTAATGGGCTTTCACCCACTGTTCGAGCGCCGTGATGCGCGTCTCATCTAGAATGAAGTTCGGGTTCGCCGCCTTGGCTTCCTCTTTCGATAGAACAACGCGCAGGCGAAGACAGGCGGGCCCGCCGCCATTCCTCATGGACTCGCGCACATCCTTATAGATCGCGCGGTTGATGGGATTATTCTTCGATAAAGTCTCATCGACGAAGGCTTTGACCCGTGGGCTCTCTTCCGCTTCCTGCGGCAGCAAGAGGGCCATCTCGCCGCCGGGAAGGGTCAGAAGCTGTGAATTAAAAAGGTAAGACTTGATGCAGTCCTCAAGGGAGACGTCTTTCGCAGGGGCTTCAATGATCTCGACAAAGGGCGCCGCCTCGCGGATCGACTTATAGGCCACGTCACGGTCTGCAAAGCTCTGTTCATGGAGGAACAGCACCGTTCCATTAGCGACGCCGACAACGTCATTATGGAATGCGCCCGTATCGAGCGCGGTTGTCGACTGTTCGACGAAGATCGTTTGCGCGGCATCAAGCAAGTGATTGCGGGCGACGGCTTCCGAGGCGCGTTTTTTCTGGCGCGCGGGAAATTTTTCTCCGTCCTCGCCATAGACGAAAAGGTGCACGCCCCTGTCGCCATGGCTTTCGCAAAGGCGGCCATGGTTCGCCGCGCCTTCATCGCCGAAATGCATCGCGCCGGGCAGCGGCGGGTGATGCGTGAAATATTTATCGTCTGCGAAAATATGCGCGAGCACGCGCGCGGTTGTGTCGGCTTCGATGGAGCGGTGAAAATTTGCCGCGAGATTGGCGGCGGTGAAATGCACCTTGCCGTCGCCCGTATCCGGCGACGGCGCCACGGTTCCCGCATTCGCCGTCCACATGGACGACGCGGCGTAACAGTTCGCCAGCAATTGCGGCTCGGCTTTGCCCGCCTTTTCGATGATCTGTTTATCTGTGCCCGAAAATCCGAGCGCACGCAGGGTTTTCAAATGCGGGCGGTCCTGCGGCGGCAGGAAGCCCTGCTTCAGGCCAAGCTCCATCGCCGCCCGCATTTTCTGAAGGCCCTGCAGCGCCGCCTCTTTCGGGCTCGACGCAGCCCCGGCGTTCGTCGCCGATGCGAGATTGCCGAAAGACAGCCCCGCATAATTATGCGTGGGTCCGATCAGGCCGTCGAAATTGTATTCGGCGTAGGTCACTTAACCCCCACCTGACCCTCAGGCATGGAAAGCAACCCCTCGCCTTCCATTGACGCCACCGGATAGGCGCAATAGTCGGCGGCATAATATGCGGACGGGCGGTGATTGCCGCTGTCGCCGATGCCGCCGAAGGGCGCGGCGCCGGAAGCGCCCGTCGTCTGGCGGTTCCAGTTGACGATGCCGGCGCGCGAGAGGGCCAGGAACTTCTCCCATTTCGCCTTGTCGTCGGTGAGAATGCCGGCAGAGAGGCCGAAACGCGTCTTGTTGGCGCGGGTGATCGCATCGTCGAAATTCTTGACGCGATAGACTTTGAGGAACGGCCCGAAATGTTCTTCATCGGGCACGCCATCGGCGCACATGGTGACGTCAATGATCCCCGGAGAGACGAACGCCTTGCCGTCTTCGATCACGGAAAGATTTTTTACGGGCACGGCGTCACGGTCCACCAACTGATCGAATGCGCGCTCAAGGCTTTCTGCGATTTTCGGCGAGATCACCGGGCCCATGAAGGGCTGCGGCTCGTCGAAAGGCGCGCCGACAATCAGTCGTTCCGTCAGCTTGCCAAGCGCCAGCAGCGCCTTGTCGCCTTGCGCTCCTTCGGGAACGATGAGCCGCCGCGCACAGGTGCAACGCTGGCCGCTGGTGAGGAACGCCGACTGCACAACCGTAAACGCCGCTGCTTCGATATCATCCACATCCCACCAGATCAGCGGATTGTTGCCGCCGAGTTCGAGCGCCAGAATAACGTCGAGGCGGTCGGCGAACATTTTGTGGATGGCCAAGCCGGTCTTGGCACCGCCGGTAAACAGAACGCCGTCGACATCGGCGCCAGTCAGCGCCTCGCCGGTTTCGCGCCCGCCCTGCACCAGATTGACGACGCCTTCGGGCACGCCCGCTTCCA
>JAUIEG010000205.1 GCA_030428745.1 Alphaproteobacteria bacterium | reverse complement strand
CCGGAACGCACTTTTACCGAAAGCCGCGCCGACGACGAAGAAACCGCGGCGCTTGTCGGATGCGATGCGGAGATACCGGGCTACACTGTCGTTCGACCGGACGAAATTGAATACATGCTCGGTGGAAGAGAGCAGATGACTAAGAATCGCATCGGGTTGGAGGCGACGTCCAAGGTGTTGCCTGAATTATATCTTTCCGTTGCTGGAGGCGCTCCTGCGAACCCCGTCGCGGGCGGAGTTTGGGATATGTCTGAGCTGAGTAAGGATTATGCCCGCGACCCAAGGCTGTTCAACAAAATCGAACAACAGGACGCCAAAGAAGCACGCATGGATATGCTCCGGTTTGCGAAAATAGCCCGCTTGCTGGGGACTATTTCTCTCCATGGCCGCGATGCTTTCGTTCTGATTGCTGATGACGCTGGCGTTACAGGCAACACAAGAGATGAAATGCAGGATCTCACAAAGATCTTAACGTATGAAGAGTGGGCGGATAGCTTCAACAACAATATCGACTACAAAATCAACACCGTCATGCTCGCGATTGATTCTGATCGGCTGGTTCCGCTCGCCATGGGCGTTTGGGGAACGACAAAAGAAAAGAAAGGCAAGGAACAGGCCTTTCAGGTGTTCCGCGAGGATCGCGACTACTTCAAGGTTAAGGGCACGCCGCTTTACATCCCGAAAACAACAACCACGGCCATGCGGATGAAATTGACCGGCATGGACAAGAAGCAACAAAAAGAACTCGAAAAAGCGCTGAAGGATTACGAGAAAGCGAAAGCCGAACTCGACGCCATGAAACAGGCGCAGGAAGCAGCAGGCGGTGTGCTCGGCGGCTTCATGGACGAACAGCTCGCCCGCATGGAAGAGATGGTGAGAATGATGGAAGTCGCCGAGGCCGACGGCGCCGTCGAAGACGCGGAGATCAATCTGAAAACCATTCAGAAAATTTTTGACGGCGGTCTGGTCGGCAATGTCCGCACCACGCACGCAGCGACCGGCGGCACAACGAAAGCTCTCGCTGAAGCGGCAATGATACCGTTCATTGTGCATGAATAATCGCCGAATACTTGATCGCAATCAGCGATTTGACTTCGAAGGTTCAGAGATCCGCCAATAGCGCGAAATCGCCAGGATCCCTGAACCTTATCGATCGTGGGGCTTTCTCTGTCTGCCCGTAACGATATTCGCCTTAAGCTTTTACAAAACCGTCGATATCGCCCGGTTCGCTGACATTGAGCGTTTGCACATCGCGATTGATGCGCCTGATCAGGCCGGACAGAACTTTGCCGGCGCCGACTTCGATAAAGAGTTCGCAACCTTCAGCCGTCATGTGATTGACGCTTTCGGTCCAGCGCACGCGGCCTGTGACCTGCTTCACCAGAAGGTCGCGGATAGACGCCGGATTGGCGACGTCTTTCGCCGTGACATTGGCCACCAATGTCGTCGCCGGGGCGACAATTTTCACTTCAGCCAGCGCTTCTTTCATGCGCTCAGCGGCGGGCGTCATCAATGACGAGTGAAACGGCGCCGAAACCGGCAGCAATTTCGCGATCTTCGCGCCGAATTCCTTGGCGCCGGCGCAAACAGCCTCAACGCGGGCCTTCTCGCCGGAAATCACCACCTGGCCTGGCGCGTTGTCATTGGCGATTTCGCAAACGCCCTCGCCTTTAGCCGCGTCTATGGCTTTTTGCGCCGCTTCGAGATCGACGCCGATCAGCGCCGCCATGGCGCCCTCGCCAACAGGAACGGCCGCCTGCATCGCCTCACCGCGAATGCGCAGAAGTTTGGCCGTATCGCCAAGACTGATCGCCCGCGCGGCGCACAGAGCTGAATATTCGCCAAGAGAATGCCCGGCGACAAACATAGCATTAGAGATGTCAGCGTCTGCCTCACTCTCCAGTACGCGCATGACGGCGATGGAATGGGCCATGAGCGCCGGTTGCGTATTGGCGGTGAGCGTCAGCTCCTCCATGGGGCCTTCACGCATGAGTTTCGACAACTTCTGGCCGAGGGCCTCGTCTACTTCTTCAAAGACTTCACGGGCCGCCGGAAAGGCGTCGGCTAGGCTCGCGCCCATGCCCACCGCCTGGCTGCCTTGTCCGGGAAATACAAAAGCTCGCGTCATTGCCGCGCCGCCGCTCCTTAAAGTTAATCAGGCCCGCGGACATAGCGACGCTGGCCCGCAAGGGCAAGGATTGGCGCTCACCAAATATTGCAGTTTCTTTTGCTGGATCGCCCGAGCGCTGGTATCAGCCGCTGATGACCAAGCCGCCCCTGCGCATCGCCAACATTTCCGACAATTCCAACCCGGACTGGGCCTGGATCCGGGACCTGATGCCCGCCGATTTCGAGATCGCCGGAAGAAAGCTCGACTGGACCGCCTATTCCATGGCTCAGCAGGGGAACGATCCGCGGTTTCGCGCCCGCTGGCGCGGCGCCCGTCACTTGGCGTCAGATTCGGCCAGACAGCCTTACGACCTGATTGTGAGTCACGGCCCATGGATCACCGCCTGGACGGAGTGGGTGGCGGGCGCAAAGAAGAACGACGCAAAGCACCTCGCCTTCTCGTTCAACTTCACGGATCTGCCGACCGGGCCGCGCAAGGCGGTCATGGGCCGCGCCTTCAGGCAGGTTGACGCCTTCGCTGTTTTTACCGATGCGGAACAAGGGCTTTACGCCGACTACTTCGGGATTGATCGAGCCAGGTTCCTGCGCGCGCCCTGGGGCGTCGCCCCGCCCTTGAGCCGCCTCCAGCCCCGGCTCATCGAAGGTGGCTACTTTGCCGCCCTCGGCGGTGAGGCGCGGGACTATGCGGTGCTGTGCGAGGCGGCCCGGGCCCTTCCCGACACCCGCTTCATCGCCATCGCCCGGCCCCATAATTTCGACGGGCTGGCCCCGCCAGAAAACCTTGAGGTCCGGTTCAACCTGCCTTTCGAGGAGGCGTGGGGCGTCATCCAGCATGCACGGGCCGCTATCGTCCCCTTGCGCTCGCGGGAGACCCCGTGCGGGCTTGTGAGCCTCGTGGGGGCCATGCATCTCGGCAAGGCCCAGATCGTCACTGACGCCGCCGGAGCGGCCGACTATCTCACAGACGGCGAGACAGGACTTCTCACCCCCGCTGGAGACGCTTCAGCCCTCGCCGCGGCAGTTAGGCGGCTGGAGGGCGATCCGGCGCTCACCGCCCGGCTTGGCGAGGCCGCTAAGGACTTTGCCGCGACCGAGTGCAGCGAGGCCCGAACCGTCGCCTTTTTCGAGACCCTCCTCAGCCGCTGGTTCGGCGGGAAATAGCCTGTTTCGCGCTTGCAATAAGCCGCTCACTCCGCTATCTCCCGCGCCTTCACGAGCGATGGTCATGGGCGCTCAGCTTTAGCGGGCTGGGTTCAAGGGATGGTCCCTTAGCATCATGAGCCACAGGCTTTGCCGGATCGCCAGCAGATCCGGACAGTCTCCGTCGCCCTATAAGGAGCTGGCTACATGCCGCTTTACGAACACATCTTTGTTGCGCGTCAGGATATCTCGCCCGCGCAGGTCGAGGGTCTGACCGAAACGCTCGCCAAGGTCGTCACTGACCACGGCGGCAAGATTGCAAAGTCCGAATATTGGGGCCTTCGCAATCTCCAGTACAAAATCAGAAAAAACCGCAAAGGCCATTACAGCCTCTTCAATATCGAAGCGCCCGCGGACGCCATTTTCGAACTTGAGCGCCAGGAAAAGCTCAATGACGATATTTTGCGCGCCCTGACCGTGCGTGTCGAAGAACATGATGAAGAGCCGTCCCCGGTGCTGTCGCGCCGCGACCGCAATGACCGCGGCGATCGTGATCGCGGAGATCGTGGCGACCGCCGCGACCGCGGCGACCGCCGGTAACGAGGAAAGGGATCAATCATGGCTAAACCGTTTTTCCGCCGCCGCAAAACCTGTCCGTTCTCCGGCGACAATGCGCCGAAGATCGACTACAAGGATCCGAAGCTGCTTCAGCGTTTCGTATCCGAACGCGGCAAGATCGTTCCGTCGCGGATTTCCGCCGTCTCTCACAAGAAGCAGCGCGAACTTGCGCGCGCCATCAAGCGCGCCCGTTTCCTTGCGCTTCTTCCTTACGTATCGGAGTAAGCACGATGGATGTCATTCTCCTCGAACGGGTCGAGAATCTCGGCCAGATGGGCGACGTCGTCAAAGTGAAGGCCGGCTACGCCCGGAACTTCCTGTTGCCTCAGAAAAAGGCGCTGCGCGCCAATGACGATAACAAACAAGTGTTTGAGGCTCAACGCGCCGATCTTGAAGCGCGCAACCTCGAACGCAAGAAGGAAGCTGAACAGGTCGCAGCCAAGATCGACGGCGCGTCCTTTGTCATCATTCGCCAATCTTCGGAAATGGGCGTTCTTTACGGCTCCGTTTCGAGCCGCGATATCGCAGAAGCCGCTTCCGAAGGCGGCTTTAGCATCGAACGCGCGCAAGTGCGTCTCGACAAGCCATTGAAAGCGCTCGGCGTAAGCCCGGTCCGCGTCGTCCTCCATCCTGAAGTCGACGTGAAGATCAACATCAACGTCGCCCGCTCGGAAGATGAAGCCGAACGTCAGGCCCGCGGTGAAAACGTCCTCGCCCGTCCTGAAGATCAGGCCGAACAAGAACAGGCGGAAGAAGCCGCGCCTGAGTTCTTCGATGAGAACGCCGGGGACGCTGTCGAAGCGTCGGACGACGAAAAAACCGAAGAATAACAAAATAACATAAAGGAGCGTTTGCAACAGCGAACGCTCTCCCCACCCTCAAGGTGGAAAAATATAAACACCGGCTGTCTTCTCAGCCGGTGTTTTTTTTGGTCTAAGGTCGGAATGGCCGACGGCGCAACCAATGCACCTACTAAAAATCAGGGCACGGAGGATAAACTCCCCGTAAGTCTCGACGCTGAGCAGGCGATACTCGGCGCGATCCTTTTCGATAACGAAATTTATTACCGCGTCTCGACCTTTCTGAAACCAGAACATTTTTTCGACCCCGTTCATCAGCTGATCTTTGAAGCGGCCGGTGACCTGATCAATTCGGGACGCCTCGGTTCGCCGGTCACGATCGACACTTATCTGGCGACGAAGCAGGGCTATCTCGACGCAGGCGGCAAACGTTATCTTGAAACGCTCGCGGCGAACGTGCCGTCGACCGCCGGCGCAACCGATTACGCCAAGATTGTTTTCGATCTCTCTGTCTGCCGCGGGCTCATGTCCATCGGATCGGAAATGTCCGAGCGGGCGAAAATCGCAACGCTCGAAGACTCGCCCTCGCAACAATTGCAGGATGCAGAACAGGCGCTCTACAAACTCGCGGAAACCGGAAAATATGGCGGCGGCTTTAAAAGTTTCCGCGCGGCGATCACCGAAGCCATCGAACTCGCAAACGCCGCCGTCAAACGCGATGGCGGCCTGGCGGGCGTCTCCTCGGGTCTTCGCGATTTCGACCGCATGCTTGGCGGCCTTCATCCGTCGGACCTCATCATTCTCGCCGGCCGCCCGTCTATGGGCAAAACCTCGCTCGCAACCAATATCGCCTTGAACGCAGCGAAAGCGATATTGGTTGCGAGCGAGGTT
>JAUIEG010000204.1 GCA_030428745.1 Alphaproteobacteria bacterium | reverse complement strand
CGCCCTGTTTTTTAAACTCCCTAGCGCTGGCCCCTTGATGCCTGAATTGCCCGAAGTCGAAACGGTCCGCCGCGGTCTCCAACCGGTGATGGAGGGGGCTGTCTTCGGGCGTGTGGAGGCGCGCCGCCCGGATTTGCGCTTTCCCCTGCCGGAGAATTTCACCGGCCGGATCGAAGGTCAGAGGGTCGAGAGCCTTGATCGCCGGGGCAAATACCTGATCGCGCGGCTGTCATCCGGTGAAAGCCTGATCATGCATCTCGGTATGTCAGGGCGTTTCACCATTGAGGAATCGGACCGGTCCCGTCCGGGCGTTTTCGCCCTGGCGCAGGAATGTGACCCCAAGCATGATCATGTGGTTTTTGAGATGACCGGGCCGCGGCCCGCCCGGATCACCTATAATGACCCGCGCCGGTTCGGGTTTATGGATATCGCCGCGCCGGACGGACTGGAGACTTGTCGTCATTTCAAGGGAATGGGTCCTGAACCGCTCGGCAACAGCTTTTCGGCCGCCACGCTGAAAGAGGCGCTTTCGGGCAGGGCGGCGCCGATCAAGGCCGCGCTTCTTGATCAGGGGGTCGTGGCTGGGCTGGGCAATATCTATGTCTGCGAGGCGCTCTACCGGGCGGGCGTTTCTCCCCGGCGCAAAGCCGCCTCCGTCGCTGGAAAGCGCTCAGACCGGCTCTATGGTGAAATAATCGCCGTTCTGCGGGAGGCGATTGAGGCGGGCGGCTCCAGCCTCAGGGATTTTGCGGCGGCGGACGGGGCGCTCGGCTATTTTCAGCACCGCTTCGATGTTTATGACCGGGAAGGCGAAAATTGTCGCCGCTGCGACAAACCCATCCGCCGCCTGGTGCAGGGCGGGCGGTCGACCTTTTTCTGCTCGTCTTGTCAGCGTTAATATTAGCGGAAAATAAGGCTCTTCTCGCTGTTGACGGCCTCCGCCCCGGGGTCTATAGACCGCCGCTCGCGCCGACATTGAGACAATGAAAGCGCTAAAAGTTTGACCTCCAGATTGAGTGACGAAACATGGCTAATACATCGTCGGCGAAGAAAATGGTCCGCAAGATTGCGCGCCGCACGGCAGTGAACAAATCCCGCCGTTCGCGTGTGCGCACCTTCCTGCGCAAAGTCGAGGAAGCGATTTCCTCCGGCGATAAAGCGGCTGCGGAAAGTGCGTTCAAAGATGCGCAACCTGAATTGCATCGCGCGGTGAACAAAGGCGTCTTTCATTCGAAGACGGTTGCACGCAAATTGTCGCGTCTTTCTTCGCGCATTAAATCGCTCGCTGCGTAACCGATTATCGTCTTTTTTCAATTTTAGTTTTGAAGCGCGTTCGTAAAATCTTGCGAACGCGTTTTTGTTTTTTCTAATATAAAATTCAGGTCGACGCGCACAGCATGCTCACGCATTGATTGCGCGTTCGCTTTGGATGTAGGCTTCTCAGCGTAACGATCTGTTTTTACTGTATGCGTGATTTTTGTTGATGTTTCGCAATAAAACTAGCGTAAAAAAAACGACATAAAAAACACCGTAAGGGCGAATCAAAGCTTGACGCTCATCCTTAAGATTAACTACACTGTGTCTAGTCAATTTATGACGCGTGCGGACGAATTACCGCGCCATCAGTTACAGTTTGTTCGGTGTTTTTGGTCGGCCGTTTTCTCTCTCTCATAACGGCCGCCGCGTAGGCACGCTTTTGACTTTAAAGGTCGGGGACATAAAAATGAAAAGCGGCGAAACTCTTCCATACCTGTTTATTAATTTTAAGATTATGGACGCCGCGGGTCTTCTCAGTTAACCCGACACTAGGCGTCGGCCCTTTGGCCGACTTTCTGACAACATCGTTAAATCGAAAACTTTGTGCGGAGCAGGGTGTGGTCCGCGCAATGGGGGAATTTGACCTTCAATTTCGGGCGGCTTCAAAATGGACAACGAAAAAGAAATGAGCGGGCGGGAAAATCAGTCAGAGTTGTTTAAGCGTTATCACGCTGCGCTGCGCGTGCGCGTTGGCGATGCGAAATACGTGTCCTGGTTCAAGGATCTTGGACTGGAAGACTACAACGAAGAGTGCGTGACCCTGTCGACGGGGTCTGAAGCGAAGCGGGATATGCTGGATCACCGGTTCTTTCCGGTGCTCGAAGAGACCTGGCGCAAGGAAGTCGGGCCGTTTCAAAAGATGCGCCTGACGGTTCTTAAAACCAAACTCAGCGAGTATGCAGCGCGCATTGACGCCCAGGAAGAACGCCGCGCGGCCGCGCCGGAAGCGGCGACGCCTGCCGCGAAAGCGCGCCAGAAAGACGGAAAAGAGGCTGCGTCTTTTGAAGGGCTCGCTACGGGACTTGATCCGCGCCGTACGTTTGACGCGTTCGCCGTTCACTCGTCCAACCGCATCGCCTGGGCGGCGGCGCAGGAAGCGCTGTCGGAAGGGCGTGCGCGCGAGCTGATTTATTTTTACGGCCCCTCGGGCGTTGGCAAGACGCACCTTCTTCAGGCGAGCGCGCATGCCTGGTCGCAGGCTCAAGGCCGCGGCGAGGCGGGCTATGTGACCTACAACAATCTTTCAAACGCCTGCGTCAGCGCGGTCTGGTCCAACTCGACCGCCGCGCTCCACAAGGCGCTGTTGTCTTTCGGCTTTCTCGGCTTTGACGACATTCATTTCTTGAACGGTAAAAATCGCACACAGGAGGAGTTACTTATCGTGATCGACGCAGCGCTCGACAGCGGCAAACAGGTAGTCATTGCAGGCGAGCTTCCGCCCGCGAAACTGGCGGAGGCAGGTCTTAACCAGCGTCTTGCTGACCGTCTTGCGGGCGGCATTTGCGCCCCGATCCATCCTGGTGACGAGGCCCTGCGCCTCGCCGTTCTGAAAAAGCGCGTTGAACAAAGCCCGGCGGCCTGCCGCATTTCCGATGAGGCGCTCGCTTATATCGCTCGCACGTTCACACAGTCGACGCGCGAAACCATTGGCGCGCTCAATCAGCTCCTTTTGATGTACGGGTCGGAAGAGATTGTGGTCGATCTTGATGAGGCGAAATCGGTCCTGAAATCGCGTTTGGATGACCGTCGCCGGGCGGCGACCGTCGACGACGCGATCGCCGCCGGCGCCGAGGCGTTCGGTCTGAAGCTCGAAGATATGACCGGCCGGTCCCAGCCTCAGCGCATTGTTCGCGCCCGCCATGCGGTGGTCTGGTGCGCCCGCGAGGTCCTCAAGGAGTCCTTCCCGCGCATCGGCAAGGCTCTGAAACGCGATCATACAACGGTGATGTCCTCCTATCGCCGCGCCCAGGCGCTGATCGAGCGCGACAAGGCGTTTCAGGACGGCGTGAAGCGAATTCGCGAGGCGCTCGAGGGCTGATTTCAGGCCCGGATTTCCGGGCCGAAAAAGCACCTAAAAACAGTCCTGTGGAAAGACCGCGCCGGCGTGTGAAATACGCGCCGGCGCTAGCTTTTCGGGGGCTGTTTCGGCTATACTGACAAAGGGTTTTTCGCCTTTCGATTCGCTGTTTTCGCGCCCCTTTTCGCTGGCGTTGAAGCGCCGGGGCGGAGGGTCTTCCGAACGGCGTTCCCGGGCCGATTTTCCCGGCGGATATCCAGGCCGCTTGGCGGCATTTTGCAGGCAGCATTTTCGAGAGAGCATTCCGCATATGAAAGTTACGATTGAACGGTCGGCCCTGTCCAAAGCGCTGGGGCATGTGCAAAGTGTTGTGGAGCGGCGGAACACGATCCCGATTTTGTCCAATGTGCTCCTGCAGGCGCAGGGCGGCGCGCTGACGCTCACGGCAACCGATCTCGATATCGAAATCTCTGAAGAGGCGCCGGCGGATGTCGCCGCCAAGGGCGCGACCACGGTGTCGGCGCTGACTCTGTTTGAGATCGTCAAGCGCCTGCCTGACGGCGCGCAAGTGCGGCTTGAGATTTCCGGCGATGACGGTCGTCTTCAGGTTTCATCGGGGCGTTCCCAGTTTGCGCTCGCCATTTTGCCGGAAGACGATTTTCCGAGCCTTTCGACTGACGATCTGGAAACGCGGTTCTCCATGCCGACCGCCGATCTGCGCCGTCTTCTCGGCAAGGCGCGGTTCGCCATGTCGCAGGAAGAAACGCGCTATTATCTCAACGGCGTTTACCTGCATGCGCATACGGATGGCGATGCGCCGGCGCTGCGCGCTGCGGCGACTGACGGCCACCGTCTTGCGCGCATCGACGCACCGTTGCCGGACGGCGCCGCATCGATGCCCGGCGTCATCGTGCCGCGCAAGGCGATCGCCGAGTTGGGCCGCCTCTTGGAAGACGCGGAGGAAAATGTCGAGATCGCAGTGTCGCCGGCGAAAATCCGTTTCGGTTTCGGCGCCGGGTATCTGACGTCGAAGCTGATCGACGGATCGTTTCCCGATTACGAACGCGTTATTCCCAAAGGCAACGCCAATG
The DNA here is from genome assembly GCA_030428745.1 of Alphaproteobacteria bacterium. Taxonomy (GTDB): domain Bacteria; phylum Pseudomonadota; class Alphaproteobacteria; order Caulobacterales; family Parvularculaceae; genus Hyphococcus. Next base: position 1,164 of record JAUIEG010000204.1, on the reverse strand, counting down.
TCCTGCGCGTTGAGACCAAGGATTTCTCGCAGGCGGTCGATCGCGTTTCAACGGTGTCGGCGGATCGCACGCGCTCGGTGAAGCTGGCGCTTGAGGCGGATCGGCTGCGGCTTACCGTCAATAATCCGGAAGCGGGTTCCGCGCTTGAAGAGCTTTCCGTCGACTATGGCGGCGATCCCTTGGAGATCGGTTTCAATGCGCGTTATCTCCTTGATGTTGCGCAACAGGTTGACGGCGAAACAGCGACCTTCAAGCTCGCTGATCCGTCCTCGCCTACTGTCATCCTCGATGAAGAGGACGAGCGCGCGCTTTACGTCCTGATGCCGCTAAGGGTCTGATTTTGAGCGAAGCGGTCGCCAGAAAGTGGGATAGTGAAACGCAGGATGCGGCGGCGGTGAAGCGCGCGCGCATTACGCGGCTGACCGTGACCAATTTCCGCTCTTACGACCGCGCCGATATTTCTTTTGACGGACGTCCCGCCGCGATCTCCGGCGCCAATGGCGCCGGCAAGACCAACATTCTCGAAGCGATCTCGCTGATCGGTCCCGGCCGCGGCGTGCGCGGCGCGCGCCTTGATGAATTGCCGCGCATTGACGGGGATGGCGGCTGGGCGGTTTCCGCGCGCGTCGATGACGGCGAAGACGAACGGCGTTTCGGCGTCGGGGCCGCCGCCGCCAATCCGGCGCGGCGCGTTTGCCGCATTGATGACCGCGACGCCTCGGGCCCGGGCGCTTTTGCCGATCATTTGCGTTTCATGTGGCTGACGCCGGCGCAGGACCGTCTCTTCATGGAGGGCGCGGGCGACCGGCGCAAATTTCTCGACCGCATGACGCTGGCCCATGACCCGGCGCATGGGCGCCGCTCCAACGCCTATGAGCAGGCGATGCGTCAGCGTCAAAGACTGCTGGAAGACGGCGGCCGTGATGAGGAATGGCTGGCTGCCGTGGAAAGCCAGATGGCCGAAGCGGGCGCGGCGATCGCCGCGGCGCGCCGGGCCATGGTTTCCCGGCTTGAGGCGGCGGAAGTGACGTCTGATGACAGCGTGTTCCCTGACGCCGATCTCGCGCTTGAGGGCGAACTTGAAACCGCGCTGCAATCAGCAACGCGCGAAGATGTTCAGCAGGACTTCGCCGACAATCTGCGCGCGCGCCGCCGCCGCGACGC
>JAUIEG010000203.1 GCA_030428745.1 Alphaproteobacteria bacterium | reverse complement strand
GGCGAAACATCGGCGCTCGGCGCCGCGCTCGATCCCATCGCCGATAAACTGCTTGTCGCTGCGGCGCTGATCCTGCTGGCGCGCAACGGCGTTATCGCCGGCTTTGGCGTCGTCGCCGTCATCATCATTGTCTTGCGCGAAATTCTGGTGAGCGGCTTGCGCGAGGCGCTGGCGTCTGCGCAACAAACGCTCGCCGTCACTTCTATCGCCAAATGGAAAACCACTGCGCAACTGATCGCGGCCGGTTTAATGCTCGCCGCCGCGCCGACGGGAATTGTCGGCGAAGCGCTGCGCCCCGCCGCAAGCGCCGCCCTCTGGATCGCGGCGATCCTCACGCTATGGACCGGCGCCGATTATTCCCTGCGCGCCGCGGCGCTGCTTCAGGGAAAACGCGCATGAAGGCGGCGAAGCTGACCATTCCCGAAGATGCGGCCCACATCTTGATCGTTGATGATGACGACCGCATTCGCAGCCTGTTGAAACGGTATTTGAGCGAAAACGGCTTTCGCACTTCTGTCGCCGGCAACGCCAGGGAGGCCCGCGCCCTGATGGCGTCTGTCGATTTCGATGCGTTGGTGCTTGATGTGACCATGCCGGGCGAAACCGGGTTTGAACTGACGAAATCGGTGCGCGCGGCGTCGAATGTGCCGATCCTTCTCCTGACCGCACGCGGTCTCGCCGAAGACCGGATCGAAGGGCTGGAAATGGGCGCCGATGACTACCTTTCGAAACCATTTGAACCGCGCGAGCTGCTTTTGCGCATCAACTCGCTCCTGCGCCGTTCGGCGCCGGCCGGCGGTGAAAAACGTGAAGTGAGATTCGGCGGCTGCACTTTCTCGCTCGGCCGCAGCGAGTTGCGCAAGAATGGCGAGCTGGTGCGGCTGACATCCGGCGAAGCCGCGCTGCTCAAAGCGCTGGCGCAAAAACCGCGTGACGCGATCAGCCGGGAAGCGCTTGCCGAGCAGACCGCACAAGGCATGGAGCGATCCGTCGATGTGCAGGTGACGCGGCTCAGAAAGAAAATCGAGGAAGACCCGCGCGCGCCAATCTATCTTCAAACCGTGCGCGGCGTCGGCTACGCCCTGATGACGGACTAAAAGACATGTTGCGGCGTTACCTTCCCAAAAGTCTTTATGCGCGGGTGACGCTAATCGTCATCCTGCCGATCTTTCTGACGCAGGCGCTTGTCACCTATATTTTCTTCGCGCGGCACTGGGACCTTGTGACCGCGAACATGTCGGAGAATGTGGCCGGACAGATCGCCATGGTGACGCGCCTTTATAGCGACGCGGAAGGCGATGCGGCGCGCATGGCCATTATCGAAATGGCGCGCGAGGATTTGCATATGCGCGTGCATTACGATCCGCTGGCGCCCCTGCCCGACAACAACCTTCTGGCGCCGTTCAACGTTTATAACGCCACGCTGAAGCGGCGCCTGCGCCACACATTACAGCAGCCCTATTGGCTCAACACCCAAAGCTGGCCCGAAGATGTGGAGATCCGCGTCGCCTATAATGACGGCGCCCTGGTCTATTTCGTCACGCGCGACCGGGTGTTCGCAACCACGGGCCGCATCTTCCTGTTCTGGCTGATCGGCACGTCGATCCTGCTCGGGGTTGTCGCCATTATTTTCATGCGCAACCAGGTGCGGTCGATCCTGCGCCTCGCCGACGCCGCGGCGGCCTTCGGGCGGGGGCGCGACGCGCCCGGATATCGCCCATCCGGCGCCACTGAAGTGCGCAAAGCGGGCTACGCCTTCATCGCCATGCGCGAGCGCATCAAACGCCATCTCGAACAGCGCACCGCCATGCTCGCCGGGATCAGTCATGACCTTAGAACGCCGCTGACGCGCATCAAACTCGCGCTCGCCATGCAGCCCGACAGCGAAGACATTAACGAGCTGCGCAAGGATGTGACCGAGATGGAGCGGATGATCGGCGCCTATCTCGACTTCGCCCGCAATGAAGCCGCCGAGGAAGAACCCGGAACCTTTCGCGTCGCCGAATTGATCGCGGAGATCGCCGGAGACGCAAAACGCACCGGGCGCGAAGTCGAGACGCAGGCGCCGGCGGGCATTGTCATCGAGGCGCGGCGCAGCGCGCTGAAACGCGCCGTCGGCAATCTCGTCAATAACGCCCTGCGCTACGCCGATCATGTCTGGGTGAACGCGCGCCGGTCCGACCGCTATATCGAAATCACCGTGGACGATGACGGCCCGGGGATCGAGCCCGCCCACTATGAAGACGTGTTCAAGCCCTTCACCCGCCTTGATGAGGCGCGCAACCTGAATGAAAGCGGCGTCGGCATGGGGCTCACGATCGTGCGCGATGTGGCGCGCGCCCATGGCGGCGACGTAACGCTTGAAAAATCGGACAAGGGCGGGCTGAAGGCGACAATGCGCCTTCCGATTTAATCAGGCGTTTAATCCGTCAGCTCGCCCGCGCGTTTGGCGGCGGCTTCGGCGGCCTTCTTCACAAGCTTGCGCATGGCGGCGTCATCGCCGTCGAAGACGTTCAGCGCCGCTTCCGTGGTGCCGCCGGGCGATGTCACCGCCTTGCGCATTTCCGCCGGGCTTCGCGGGTCGGCGTCCATCATGGCGCCCGCGCCGGCAAGCGTCGCGCGCGCAAGTCGGGCGGCGGCGGCCTTGTCTAAGCCAATGGATACGCCCGCTTCGGCGAGCGCTTCGGTCAACAGGAAATAGTAAGCAGGACCGGAGCCCGACACCGCCGTTACGAAATCGATTTCCTGTTCCGTCTCGACCCAAACCGTTTCGCCCGCCGCGCGCATCAGCGTTTCGATAACAATTCGTCCCTCAGCGTCGATAGCCTCCGGCGCGTATAATCCTGACGCGCCCCGGCCGATAGCGGCGGGCAGGTTCGGCATGACGCGCGCAACGCGCGGCGCCCCGTTCAGCATTTTGCCGATGCTTGCAACGCTCTTTCCAGCCATGACGGAAATCGCAATCGCGTCTTTCGCCAGCGCTGCATAAGCGGGCAACACGTCAGCCGCGATCTGCGGCTTCACGGCGATGAGCATGGCGTCAAAGCCCTCGCCCTTGTTCACCGCAACGCCCTTGTCCGCGCATAGCGTCGCCATCTCGTCCTTGATGTTCGGATCGAAAACGGCGGAGCGCGCAGCGTCAATCGTTCCGGCGGCGAGCCAGCCTTTCAACAAGGCGCCGCCCATGGCGCCCGCGCCGATCAAAGCAACAGAGGGGGCGCCAGATGGTTTGTCAGAGGTCTTGTCAGTCATGGGCCGGACCATAGGCCGCCTCGCCCGCAAAATAAATCCGGAGTCTTTTCACCGCGCATTTCTTCCGAAAACCGGTTCCCACTTTTCGGAATGCGCTTGGGCGCCGGGGACAATCCGCCGCCCGCGCGTCCGCGAGCCGCGAATTGTCCCGAATGCCATATGCGAGACGTCAGCCAGCAACCGGCGCCCGCAAAAACCGTAATGTCAAAGAGCCTCTTCCGGCGCATTTTCACACCCGGAAGGCGGCGCCGTCAGAACCTCTTTGCTGTGATATGCGGGGGGGCGTGACATGCACGCGGAACCGCCTTCACTTCGGCTTCAGTCCGGCAACGAAGACAGCATAAGGCGGCTGGAGAGGTGGTGGATAACTCTTCACCAAACCTCAAAAATCGTGCGAAATTCAACAGATTTGAGGTGTTTTTCTACCTATTGGGGTTTGAAATTCTCCTCCCCCGTTTACGGGGGAGGTGTCAGCGAAGCTGACGGAGGGGGCCTTTACCCCCATCCCCGGCTTCGCCGGTACTTCCCCCGCATGCGGGGGAAGAGAAACGCTACGTGCTGCCGACTCTATCTACGCGTTGCCCTGCGTTTCGAAGAGCGACGCCTTCAGCGCGTCTTCCGGTTTCTTGCCGCCCCAGATGAGGAAGTTGAAGGCCGGATAAAACCGGTCCACCGCTTCGCTCGCCGCACGGATCAGGGCCTCGCCCTGCACGCTGTCGAGGCCGCCTTCTTCGTTCAACAAAGCGGCGTTGCGATAGACGATGGAATGATCCTCCGCCCACAGATCGAAATGACCGATCCACAACCGCTCATTCACCATGACGATCAACCGGCTCGCGTCATCAAGACGGCCCACCGGCGCTTTCAGATCAAGCGGCGCCCCCATTTGCAGCGTTGCAAGTTCCGGCCGCCAGGTGAACCACAGGCCGATATCGCGCCACACGCCCGGCAGCATCACATGAAGCTCATGCTCGCCGGCGCGCTCCATCTCGAACTCAAGGCCGGCGGCTGCGGCTTCCAGCGCCTTTAAAGGATTGACGGCCTGTTTCGGCTTGCGGATGAGTTCGATGGACATGGCGCCCCTTTTCCCGATCAAATTCTCGATTTGGGCGACTACTGCCAGCCGCCTGCAACCGCATGTCGCTGCGATTCGGGACGCACACAAATGATTCGATTATCTTCTTTTTCCCAAGGTTTTGGGGATGTTAACGATTCTCCAGCGCGTCGAGGCGCGCTTTCAGCGATTCGTTTTCCTCACGCGCCAGCCGGGCCATTTCCTTCACCGCGTCGAACTCCTCGCGGGTGACGAGATCCATATCGGCCAGGAGGCGCTGCAAGCGGCTGCGCATGACGGTCTCCGCCTCGCGCCGGACGCCGTCTGCCGCCCCCGCCGCCTCGGTCATCAGCTTGGCGATTTCGTCGAAAATGGCGCTCTGGGTCTGCATGGAATTCTCCTTCTGAGCGCCAATATAGGACTTCTGTCCCCGGGGCGACAGGGGCGGCAAAGCGCGCTATTGAGACGCACGAAACCGTCCAAGCTCCCTTCAAGGCTGGTTATGAGCGTTCCTTATCCCACCATCGACCCTGTTTTACTGAAGATTGGGCCGTTTTCCCTGCGCTGGTATTCGCTGGCTTACATTGGCGGTCTCGCCGTTGGATGGTGGTATCTGAGCCGCCTCATCAAGAAGACGCCGCTCTGGCCGAAATCCGGTCCGCCGGTGACGCGCCAGCAACTCGACGATGTGATCTTCTGGGTCGCCATCGGCGTCATGGCCGGCGGGCGGCTCGGCTATCTTCTCTTCTACGAGCCGAACCTCATCATCGCGCCGTGGGAAAAACTTTTCGGCGTTGCCCCCTTCCCACCGGCGCTGATGACATGGAATGGCGGCATGTCGTTTCACGGCGGCCTTCTCGGCGTGACGCTGGTCGGCGTCTGGTTTGCGAGAAAGCATAAGATCAATGTGCTGTCGCTCGGCGACATGTTCGCCTGCGCGACGCCGATCGGTCTCTTCTTCGGGCGCATCGCCAATTTCATCAACGCCGAACTCTATGGACGGCCATGGGACGGCGCATGGGCGATGGTGTTCCCAACGGACCCGCAACAGGTTCCCCGTCACCCGAGCCAGCTTTACGAAGCGGCGCTTGAGGGCGTTGCGTTGTTCACTATTCTCTTTGTCGCTACCCGCAAATTCGGTTTCCTGAAACGGCCCGGCGCGACCATGGGCCTGTTCCTCGCCGGCTATGGCATGTCGCGCATCATTGTTGAAAATTTCCGCGAGCCTGACGCTCACATGCCTGACTTTCCGCTCGGCCTGACCATGGGCATGATGCTGTCGATCCCCATGCTGGCGCTCGGCGGCTG
>JAUIEG010000202.1 GCA_030428745.1 Alphaproteobacteria bacterium | reverse complement strand
TTGGACTGTGATCCTGAAGGAACTGGCCGGCGGCGAATAAGCGTCGCGCAGGGGGAAGGCCAATGCTTCTGCGCCGCGTCATCGATCATGTGAAACACCAGAACTGGACGGCGGTCGCGCTCGACTTCGTCATCGTCGTCGTCGGCGTCTTTATCGGCATTCAGGTGTCGAACTGGAATGCCGCGCGAGGGTTCGCTGAGCGCGAGCGCATTCTGATCCGGGAACTGCGAGAAGAAGTGGTGCAAAATGCAGCCATGGCGCACGCAGTTGGCGAAGGCTTGACGGTCGGCGAGGATGCCGCGCGTCGCGTGCTTGCCCTGATTGAGCAAAAAGAAACGTCCTGCACGGATGACTGCTGGCCGATCATTGTCGATCTTATGCACGCCTCGCAATGGCAGCGTATCCTGGTGGTCTGGACGACCTATGACGAATTGCGGCGCGAAGGACTGCCCAGAGATCGGCGTATCATCGGGGCGGTGGAAACTTATAAAAATATAAGCCATCGCGCCGCTGTCGCCCTCGAGACGCCGCCGCATTACCGCGCACTCATCCGTAGCCTGATGCCGATCGCATGGCAGGATGCATATTGGGACGCCTGTTTTGTGCAGTCAGACGGCATGGAAGAATATCGGCAACCCTGCGCGCCGCCGCCCGGCGATCTCGATATTGATCCGGAAAGAGTCGCGCAGATACTCGCTCATCCGGAACTGGCGACGACATTGCGCGAATGGACGAGCATCGCGCGCGTGGTTGGCAACACCCAGACCAGCGGACAACAGGAGGCGGCTTCCGAAATTCTAGCCGCCATCGACCGCCGTGAAGGGATGACGCCATGATCCTCCGCCGCATTACCGAGCACGTCAAAGCCCAGAACTGGACCGCCGTTGCGCTCGACTTCGTCATCGTCGTCGTCGGCGTTTTCATCGGCATCCAGGTCTCGAACTGGAATGCGGCGCGCGCCGAGCGTGTGGAGGAGCGGCAATTGCTGACGCGGCTGCTCGACGAGACCGGCGCGCTGCTGGAAATCCAGAAATACGAACATTCAAGGCACTTGCCGCGCATCGACGCGATGAAGGGCATCCCCCCCATGCTGTTCGATCCGTCGCCGGGCCGGGACCTGACGGAAATCGAATGCCGCCTCATTGCCATCTCTCACTGGCTGCCGGCCCCAAGCGATGAATTGCCCATATTGGAGGAATCCATTGCCACCGGCCGCTTCGATCTGATTTCAAACGAAGACGTGAAGGCGCAATTGCGCGGCTTCGCGCTGGTCCGCAATCGGTCCCGCCGCCAATATGAAGAGTCGATCAATGAGTTGTTCCGGCTCTACTCCCGCCATCCCGATGCGCTCTGGTTTGTCCGCAAGCCGGTTGATGAGTTAAAGGATATACGCGTGTGGCTGCGGCGCGATTCAACGCAATTGGCGCGGGGCGCGGGCGACGGCTACCGTATGTGGAACGAATGCGATCTGGAGCAGATGCGCAACGACAAAGCGTTCCTCGGGGAATACGCCGACAATCTCTCGCGGCTGAATTCTTACGTTGAACGATACGAAGAAACGATCGCTGCGCTTGAAGACCTGAAAAAAGCGCTTGCGATTGAATTGGGCGTCCCTCGATCGTCTGAAACAGGAGCGGATCCCCAATGATTCTGCGCCGCGTCACCGAGCATGTCAAAGCGCAGAATTGGACGGCCGTCGCGCTCGACTTCGTCATTGTCGTGGTCGGCGTCTTCATCGGTATTCAGGTGAGTAACTGGAATGATGCGCGGCTTGAGGCGTCGCTGGAACAGGACTTTCTGGCGAACATTATCGTCGATCTGAAGGCCGATGCGCGGGACCTGCAGGCCGGCATCAATTTGGCGGATGTCAACATTCGCGCCGCCAGCTACGCTCTGGACCGCGCTGGCCTGGAGCCGGCGGCTACAGTCGGGCTGGCGGTCGAGGGCGCGATCGTTCCCGGCATGCGGTTCGACGTTCCGCGCCCGGCGGAGGTTTCGGCCGAAGACCGGCGACGTCTACGGTCGCTTGCAGTTGTGCGTTATCACGCCGTCCAGAGCAGCACGGCCTTCGACACGCTGATGTCGACCGGCCGCCTCGACCTGATCCGTGACGATGAACTGCTCGCAAGGCTGCAGGCGTACCGCGCGCAATGGAGGGATATCGAAACCTCGCAAAATACGACGTTCAGACCGTTCCGGGACCAGACGATCTTTGTTGGCCAGAAGCAGGGACTCAGCCCGTTCATAGAAATGCCGGAGGAGGAGTTCGTGGGCCTCGTCCGCGACACGCCGGAGCTCGCAGGGGCGTTGCGCACTATGATGGAGTACGGCGTTCTTCACCGCCAGCAGCTCTACACAGCGCGGCAGACGACGCTCGCGCTGTTGCGCTCCCTCGGCGCAGAGGAGCGCCCATGATCCTCCGCCGCATCACCGAACACGTAAAGGCCCAGAACTGGACGGCCGTCGCGCTTGACTTCGTGATTGTCGTCGTTGGTGTGTTCATGGGTATTCAACTGGGAAACTGGAACCAGGCTCGGCTCGACCGGCAGGAGGAAATCGCCTTGGTCGAGAGGATCAGGGTCGATTTCGACCGCATCAAGGAAGATTCCGACCGAAGCCTTGCCTCCCACAAACGGTTGGAATCCGATTTGCGGGCCATGGTCCGTTCGCTTCGCGCGGGCACGCTGAAAGATGAAGACGTCGCAGGGTTTGAGCGCGCGCTCCTGGTAGGGTTCGCTTTCCAAACAAGCGCTGACAACTCCGGCACTTTCAGGGAGCTGATGTCGTCGGGCCGAGCGAGCATTCTGCGGGATCGGGAGCTACTGGATGCGCTGGTCGACTATGAAGATTTCCTCGAGCGCTTCCGCTTTGCGCAGAACTATTATTCGGACTTGGTGATGCAGGCCGTTGGCGCCTACACGTCGGCATTCAACTACAACATCGACATGCGACTGACTGAAGAAGTGTTCGCCACGGTCGGCGAAGGGACATCGTTCGTCTCATACGACTTTGACGCGTTGGTCGCTGACCCCGAATTCCTGAATGCAGCGGAACAATTACTGTTCGTCCATAGCGGTTTCATTGTCTGGCGATCACGGATCAGTCAGCGTGTCGAGAGCATCCAAGTCCTTCTCAATAACGGCGCAAGCGGAGACGAAGAATGATCCTGCGCCGCATCACCGAACACGTCAAAGCCCAGAACTGGACCGCCATCGCGCTCGATTTCCTGATCGTCGTCGTCGGCGTTTTCATCGGTATTCAGGTCGCCAACTGGAATGAGGCTCGAGGCGACCGGGCGCTGGGCGAGGATTACGTAAGGCGCCTGACAGCGGACCTCGAAAGAGACTTTGTCACCACAAGCGACATCCTCAACTATTATCAAGCGGTTCGAGACAGCATTGTTGAGGCGGACCGCCTTTTGTCTACTGATGATGGTGACGCGCGCCAGCTTGTTATCGCCGCCTATCGCGCAAGCGAATTTGCATCGACGCCGCCTAATCGCGCGACATGGGATCAGATTGTTTCATCGGGTCATCTCGGCCTGTTGCCGGACGGTGCAGTCAGCAGCGATCTGTCAGAATACTATACATTCGATGAATCCAACGCCGTTACCATCAGTCGCGTCGAAGGCTCGAGTTATCGGCAAGCCGTCAGGTCGATCATCCCGCTCGACGTTCAGATCGCGATAAGAGAAGGGTGCAGCGATGTATTAACCGACTTCAACATCATCGCGGGCTTCACGACCGAATGCCGGCTGGAGGTGGACCCGTCTGTATTGATTGCGACAGCCGAGAAGTTGAGGTCCGACCCGGAGATCCGCGATGAGTTGCGATATCAGTACTCGCGCGTCGCATCGGTCATAAACAACAGCACTGGCAATCTTGTTCTTATCGAGCGGGTGCTGGGGGCGCTCGGCCAGCCAGTGGAGAAGTCATGATCCTCCGCCGCGTCATCGAGCACGTAAAGGCCCAGAACTGGACCGCCGTGGCGCTCGATTTCGTCATCGTCGTGGTCGGCGTTTTCATCGGCATTCAGGTCTCGAACTGGAATGCGGCGCGGGCGGATCATGTGCGCGAGGTCCGATACCTTAACAATCTTGCTGTCGAAATCAGGGAAGAAGTTACTGCGTTGGATGAGATGATGCTCGCTCATCGCACGCGCATAACGGTGATTGACAGGATGTTGACCGATGCGCTCCTCGCGCCGCCCCGGCGTGAGGCCAAAATGTCAGCGCCCTCCGATGCGGTTGATGTCGGCAGAACGATTCCGGCGCCGGAGTTTCTTCCCGTTGCTGACGGTGAGCGCGACTATTTTCTGACTTACGGCATCCTTGCGCGGAGATTCAATGAAAAGAACACCACGTTTCGGACCCTGCAAACGACCGGAGACATCTCAATTTTAAGGGATGAGACCCTTGCTCTCGATATTTCGGATTACTACGCCAATATCGAGGATCTGATTTATTTTGAAGGCGGCACTGCGGCCCATGCGCGTGATGCGACGACAGCGGTCGCGAGGCGTCACGGGTTCAATCCTTTTGGCGACAACTCATATGATCTTGTCGTGACCGCGCTGCAGGAAGATCCGGAATTCGCCGCCTCTTTGCGTGCGCTTTACAATATTTCCATCTTGAATCACTTCGTGATCGCCACTGTGAAACGTGAAGCAGAGGCGATTCTGGCCCGGCTTCCGGATGGTGAGGAATAATCCTCCACCGCGTCACGGACGATGTGGAAGCGCGCAACTGGACGGAGGGGCCCTGGGGCTCTTATATGACGGCAGGGATGTGACGGGCGTCACTGCCTTCGTTGGGCGGGAGGCTACTGACGCCGCTCGCAAAGGAGAAAACCCATGAAATACGATAATATCCTAGGAACGGTCGGAAACACGCCCGTCATTCGCATCAACCGCCTCGCGCCGGAAGGCGTCAATCTCTACGTCAAATTCGAGGCGTTCAACCCGCTGGGGTCAGTGAAAGACCGTCTGGCGCTGGGCGTCATCGAGGCGGCGGAAAAGTCCGGCGACTTGAAACCCGGCCAGACTGTCGTTGAGGCGACAAGCGGCAATACGGGCATCGGCCTCGCCATGGTTTGCGCCGCGAAGGGATACCCGCTGGTCGTCACCATGGCGGAAAGCTTTTCCGTGGAACGGCGCAAGCTGATGCGGTTTCTCGGCGCCAAGGTGGTGCTGACCCCGGCCACGCAAAAAGGCACCGGCATGGTGGAGAAAGCCAAAGAGCTCGCCGCCAAAAACGGCTGGTTTCTGACGCGCCAGTTTGAAAATGACGCCAACCCCGCCATGCATGAGCGCACTACGGGGCGCGAAATCGTCGAAGACTTCAAGGATCAAAAGCTCGATTATTGGGTGACGGGTTTCGGCACCGGCGGCACGCTGACCGGCGTTTCCCGCGTTTTGAAGAAAGAAAGCCCTCACACCAAAATCGTTGTCTGCGAGCCGCCGGACTCCGCCATGCTGTCGAGCGGCGCGCCGCAAGAGCGCAATCCCGACGGCAGCCCGAAATCGTCACACCCGGCCTGGACGCCGCATCCGATCCAGGGCTGGTCGCCGGATTTCATTCCGAAAATCACCTCCGAGGCGGTTGACGCGGACGTCATCAGC
>JAUIEG010000201.1 GCA_030428745.1 Alphaproteobacteria bacterium | reverse complement strand
GACGACCGCCGGGGACCGCCGACGGTCGACAAAAGCGCGCCTCCGCCGCCGCCGGAGGACTAGACAGGCCGTTTATTTCGCCGGCTCTTTATCCCAGTCGGTTTTTCCTTTGTCGGTGCCCGCCACGGAATACATGATCTGGGCGTTCCGGGTTTTCTGGAAATCCTCCAGCGTTTCGCCGCGCATGGCTGCGTAGATGTGGAGGTTCGACGTGCCGACGACGGCACCCAGCTTTTCAAGCATAAAGAAGATGACGCCATAATGGATGAGGCCGCGCCAGTTGCGGTCGCGCACGAGGCTTTTTTCCTCTTCGGTAAGCCCCGCATCCTCAAAGCTCTTTTCCGGGTCTTCGAGGAAGCGTTTGCGATGCGCCGGTTCCACAAGACTGTGGAGATAATTGTTTAGGCGGAAAGCCTTTACGCCGCGGCCAATCGTAAAGGGATAGGTGCCGTCCAGTTTTTCAACGCCCGCGACTTGGGCGTTGATGCGTTTTAGATAGGCTTCGTCAGACTCTTCCGGTTTTTCGTCCGAGCGTTCCTCGATGACCATATTGGCGATGGCGCACATGGACGGCAGGTAATAGGCCTTGTGCGTGGTTTCGACTTTCTTCGAGAGTGCGCCGCGCATGATCATCCACATGACGACTTCCGCGCCTTCAAGCCCGCCGAGTTCGGCGAGTTCCGCATGGGTCATGTCCAGAAGTCCTTCAGGGTCTTTTTCAAGACGCTCCATGAACTCCATGTCCCAGGGCGTATTGTTGAAGCCGCAGCGCTCGCCATGGACCTGATGCGACAGCCCGCCCGTGCCGGCGATCGCCACGGTGATGTCTTCCGGATAATGTTCGATGGCGCGGCGGATCGCCCGGCCGATCTTGTAGCAGCGGCGCATGGTCGGCGCCGGAAACTGCAACACGCCGATCTGGAACGGAATGAGTTTTAGCGGCCATTCTTTTTCATGGGGCAGCAATAGCGACAGCGGCGAGAAACAACCGTGATCAAGTCCCTTGTTCTGGAATGTCGAAATATCGAACTCGTCGGCGACGAGGCCTTTGGCGATATGTTCGGCGAGCGCCGGATCGCCCTTGATCGGCGGCAGGTCGCGGGGACCGCCGCCTTCATCGGCCGACGTAAACTGCTCGCCGACGCCGAGCGCAAAATGAGAATAATGGTCGATGAAAAACGACGTCATGTGGTCGTTGTATATGTAGAACAGGACATCCGGCTTCGTATCGGCGAGCCAGTCCTGCACCGGCTCATACCCTTTAAAGATCGGCGCCCAGACGGGATCGTTCTGCTTTCCGGCGTCCTGCGCGAAAGAGATGGTGGGCGTGTGCGAAGTGGCGATGCCGCCGACGACCTTGGCCATGATGTTTCTCCCTGTTTTTCCCATCATGCTTAGCGCATGAGCAGTCGCTTCGGAAATGCGGCGCAGTTGCTGTTAGTGATGGCGCCACCTTCACAAGCGGGGTCTTAGTATTTACATGGAATTTCCGTGAAAACCCGGGGTCGGAGCAGTCCCCACAGGGAAGGAAAAACAATGAATGTGCGGCGGGGCCTGACGGGGCTTGGAGTTTTTCTTGTCATCGCGGCGATTTGGCTCGGCGTTTCTGCGACCGGCTATCCAAGCGTGCTCGCGCCCATGCGGGATGCGCCGCGCGCCGTTCAGATCGATAACGTACGACTTGTCTCCATGGCGCCAGGCGCCGCGCAGGCCGTGGACACGCAATCCGTATTGGTTGTTGACGGCGTGATCGCCGCTATCGGTGACCGGAATGCGGTAGCGCTTACGGATAATCTGAAAGCGGACGAAATTATCCATATCGACGGCGGCGGCAAAACGCTTCTGCCCGGCCTCATCGACGCACATGTTCATGTCTGGGACGAGGCGGAACTTGCCGGATATCTCGCTCATGGCGTTACGGGCGTGCGCAATATGTCGGGCATGCCGTTTCACCTGCCGCTCCAAAGGCGCATCGAGGAGGGCCGCATACTCGGTCCGGATTTCATCACGACAGGTCCGATCCTTAACAGCCCCGGCCGGAACCAGCAGGACAATCATCAGATCGTCGTCACGGCGGAAGACGCTCGTGCGGCTGTGGCGAAGCAAGATGAGGCTGGCTATCGCGCGGTCAAAGTTTATTCGAATCTCTACAGAGACGCCTATGACGCCGTGATGGAAGAGGCGGAAAAACGCGGCATGAGCGTTTCGGGCCACACGCCCGAAGGCGTGCGTGAAGACGGCGTGCCTCACGACAAGCCATTCGACATTCCTTTCCAGGCGTCGCTGGGCCGCGGCTTCACGACTATTGAGCATGTGGAGTCGATTGTCTGGCATGGGCTGCGCGACGAGCTGGACGACATCGCAATGGGCGATCTTGCGGAAGAGATCGCGATGTCGGGTGAGGCGGTAACGCCAACGCTGATCGCTCACGACAATCTTGTGCGCGTGGCGAACTCACGGGGGGAATATCTGAACCGCCCCGGAACGGATACGATCAATCCGCTTTTGAAAATTCTCGACAGTGGAACCTACGAGTTCTGGAGCGCGATGGACCCGGCCCCACGCGAGGCGCCGCGGGCTGCGTTTTATCTGAAAGCGACGAAGGCGCTACACGACGCCGGTGTTACGCTGGTTGCCGGCACGGACGCCGGTATTTTCACGAACATCCCGGGCTCCGCCATGACGCGCGAGTTGGAGTTGTTGGTGAAGGCCGGGCTGACCCCTTATGAAGCGCTGCAAACCGCAACCGTGAATGCCGGTGAGGTTCTGGGGTTTGAAAAGACCGGCGTGATTGCGCCCGGCTATCGCGCCAATCTCATTTTGGTGGATGGCGACCCTCTGGAAGATGTCAGCCTCGTTGAAAACCCTTCGGCGGTGATGATCGGCGGCAAATGGCTCGATGCCGCCAAACTGGCTGACTTGCGCAAGGGCGCGGCGCAAACGTCAATACCGCGTTCGGCGCGGCGGGCCATCGCCATGTTGCGTGACCTCTGAGTTATTCTGCGGCGCGTTTCTTTTCGGGTTCCCGATTGGCTGGCTCGGCGGGTGCCGCGGCCTTCGCCTTTGCTTCCAGTTGCGCCGCCTTTTTTAACGCGGAAGCCAGGATCGCTTGCGTTTGAGAGTCGGGCTTGGGCGCAGGACGTTTGGCGGTTGTCTGCTTGGGCGCAGGCGTCTGAGGAGACTGTTTCTTTGCAGATTCGGATTGTTGTTGTGCTGGCTTCGCCGGGGCGGGGAGCTGTTGCACGGTTTTCGCCAGCGCCGGCTTTGGCGTCTTTGCTGGCGCCGTAGCCTTTGCTGGCGGGGCGACTGGAGGCGGCGCTGGTTTGATTTGCGCCGGCGCGGCCCTGGGCGAGGGGCCGGCGGGTTTTACAGGCGCGGGGCGGCGGTTGGCTGCTTTTTCGGCTGCTGGCGCAGGGAGTTGCAGTTGGTTCGCTGTGGCGCCTTTGCTCTCGAGGGAGCGCATCATGCGTCCGCGTTCAGCATCGCTCTTTTGTTTTTTGGCGAGCGTGATGCTGCGCTTGGCGTAGAGGGTGAAGTCTTCGAAATGCGCCTTGTTGAGAAAGGCGCGCTTGGGCAGCGCAATGACCTGTTTCGGCGCCACGATGAGATAGCCGAAGCGTTTTGATTCCATATAGCCGCTGAAGGCGCCCCATTTGATCACATCGGTCGCGCCGTGACGCGCATGAAAGACGCCGTCCGTCGAAAAACTTACTGTCGTCAGGTTGGTCTGCGCATAGGGCCAGCCGGCGTCTTTACGGAAAGGATGGGCGGGTCCGCGGAAATAGCTGCTGTTCAATACAAACACAGCGCTCGCGACGAGAACGGCGGCAATCGCGATCCCCGCCTGAAGGAGGCTATAGGTCTGAAAGGCGATAACCCCGCACGCAACAGCGAGTGCTGCGAAGGTCAGGAACAGGAACGGCGCCCATGGTTTCCACCCACATAGCTGGCGGAGGAAATGAAGTTTTCCGTCGCGCTTCTTGAAATA
The DNA here is from genome assembly GCA_030428745.1 of Alphaproteobacteria bacterium. Taxonomy (GTDB): domain Bacteria; phylum Pseudomonadota; class Alphaproteobacteria; order Caulobacterales; family Parvularculaceae; genus Hyphococcus. The sequence continues at coordinate 1,631 of JAUIEG010000201.1, read as the reverse complement.
TTGCGCGTAGTAATCGTCGAGGTCGCCGCGCGCGGCCTCATAGGTGACGCTTAGGGGCTTGGCGAGGTGCGCTTCTTCATAGGGGCAGGGCTTGTTGAGCAACGGCCCGTGCTTCACCATCATCAGGTCGTAGAAATTATCATTGGGGACGACGTTTTTTGGGATGAAATCGAAGCCGCCATCCTTGCGGTGAAAAACGATGGTGGATTTGCGCTTTTCGATCCCGGTGATGTTCTGCCAGCTGATTTTCTTTATCGCCAGCGGGCTTGTGATGGTCAGTTTTTCAGCGGAGAAAATGAAGTCGAACCGCCCGGCCATGAGCGTATTGTTCAGCGCTTCTTCCTTGTGCGCGGCGGCGCGCTTGCGCCGGGCCTTGAAGACAGCGAAAGCCGTCAAGGCGGCGGCGACGGCGAATGATGCGCTGGCGGAGAAGAGATAAAATGGCGCGGGTTGGGCGTCAAAAGCCTGAAGACCGCCGCTCAGCGATGCTTCCGGCATGATGCTCAAAATGCCTGTAACAGCGCGCCAGAGGCCGAAACCGGCGGCGCAGAAAATCCCGCCCAGAAGACTGAGCGATATAATTAGCCCCGCCGTGGCGCGGTCGAATTTCTTCCGCGTGTCGGCGAGGGCGTTCAGAATATCCTGGTTGTCGATATCAACGCGCATGGGCGCCGCCTTTGTGATGGGCGCGCAATCCTCGCGTGCGGCTAGTAACGCTGCGTAAAGTGGAGCGTTAAAATTTCTGTTGAATTAGTCGTTTTTTCGAGACCGAAATCGCTCACGAATCCAATATCGTGTGTTCCAACATAGCTCTTCGAGATAGTCAGGGAAAGATTTAGTCATATTTCGGTATTCAAAACGAATTGTTAGAAGCAATGCCAGATATGGGTCATCAACTCCATCGTCCTCAAGGTCGCCACAAGTATGATTAAGGAGCTTTTTAAATGACTCATATTCTCCTTTAATTTTTTCGACAGAGGTTTCCTGCGTACGTCTCCACGCGCTATTGATTTTTTTCGAGAAGCGGGACCTGTTTTCTCCAATGGTTGAGATAATTTGATTAAACTTGGTTTTGCATTCCCCGTTTTCTAAAAGAAATACCGGTGATTGTGAAAATTCGCCTCTCCAGAAGCCACCAAAAACATTCTCATGATGTTCTTCGTAAGCTTTGGCCACACGGTCGCGAAAAGCGTACTTTTCTACATCAGTAACAATGTGGCTAGGGTAATCAAAGGCATACCCAAACAGACGGGCAGTCCCATGCGCTTTGGCGTACTGATTTACTGCTGTTTCTAGTTCTTTATCATCACATTCAAATTCAATGCTTTCAAGACGGCGATGCTCATACATTAAGAGCCAGTCAGCTGCGTCATATATCTTGTCGTAAAATCTAATACGCTCTGTCTTCCTGCTATGAATATAAAGCAAGAAGCTCCAAAGAAATGAAATGAGTGACAAGAAAAAAGCAATGTTGACTTTGTCGTCAATCTGCATGGAAAATCTTATTTACTCCGCCGCCTGGGTGGCGACGACGGCGACGGGCGCCTGCGTTTCGCGGCCGGTCAGAACATGCGCTTCCTTGCGGATGAATTGCGGCAGGCGGACTTTCGCTTCCTTGCGGCGCGGGAAGG
>JAUIEG010000200.1 GCA_030428745.1 Alphaproteobacteria bacterium | reverse complement strand
ATACGGAAATCAAGGAAGTGCTGATCCCGACAAATGACGTTATCGTCGGCAACGACCTTGCCTATGCACCGAAATTCCAGGGCAATATTCGCGCCCGGTATGAGTGGGATCTTTCAACCGATCTCAGCGCGCATCTGCAATCGCAGCTCGTCTATTCCGGATCGTCCTTCAGCGACATCATCGAAATCAACAGGGCGAAAGTGAACGCCTGGACGACGGTGAGCGCTTCCTTCGGCGTCTCCGGTGAACAGTGGTCGATGGAAATTTTCGGTGAAAATCTCGGCAACACCTATGGCGAGCTCGCCAACAATTTCGTCTATGACCGCAACCGGACGACGATCTTGCGGCCGCGGACCATCGGTGTGCGGTTCGGTTACACTTATTAGGAAGACACCGGTGGAAATCGGTACGTAATTCCACTTGATAAAAGCGCCCCTTTCTTAGGGGCGCTTTTTCGCCAAAAGGCGGCGCTTTTGTCGGCAACGGAAGAAAAAACTGAGGACACTCTTCGAGAAGCACAGCGGTTGATGACCGCCGGACGGTTCGACGATGCCTGCGCGCTGTTGGCGCCGCTGCTAGACGGAACGCCGGACGCCGTAGATGCGCTTTATATGAGCGCAGTCTGTGAACGCTATTTGAATCATCCCGATAAAGCAGCCGCGCATTTGCAGACCTTGAAAGCCGTTTCGCCGGATTTTGGCCGCGCGTTTCAGGAAGAAGGCCACCTGGCGCGTTCACTGGGCAGGATGGAAGAAGCGCTGTCGGCTTATGATCGGGCGGTGCGATCCAATCCGGGCCTTGAGGCAAGCTGGCGCGCGCGCGAAGAGATTTTGCGCGAACTCGGCCGCGACGCCGAAGCGGCGCAGGCGAGAGCCCAGGCCGACCGGTTGTCGGCGTTGCCGCGGGAGCTTCTCGCCGTCACGAATTTCATTCATGAAGGAAAATATCTGAAGGCGGAAAGTCTGTGCCGCCGTTTTCTTCAACAGAACCCGCGTCATGTGGAAGGCATGCGCCTGCTGGCGGATGTCGGGGCGCGGCTTGGCGTTTTAGATGATGCAGATTTTCTTCTTGAAAGCGCCATTGCGTTCGAACCGGACAACATCCAGTTGCGCCTCGACTACATCCAGCTCTTGCGCAAACGGCAAAAATTTCAGGCGGCGCTGGATCAGGCGAAAGCGCTATTTAAGCGTGATCCTGATAATCCGCTATTCCAGTCGCACTACGCCATTGAAAGCCTGCAGACGGGCGATTTCGAAATGGCGCTCGCGCTCTTTGACAGAGTGCTGGAGGCGCTGCCGAACGATCCGGCGACGCTGACCTCGCGCGGACATGCTCTGAAGACCTGGGGGCGTCAGGAGGAAGCGATAAAATCCTATCGCGCGGCTCTCACGGCAAAGCCCGATCTGGGCGACGCTTATTACGCACTCGCCAATCTCAAAACCTACAAGTTCAGCGATGATGAGGTTGAAGCGATGTGCGCTGAGGAAGCGCGCCCCGACGCCGCCTATCAGGACCGTTTCCATCTTTGCTTTGCGCTCGGCAAGGCGTTTGAAGATCGCGGCGATTTCGAAAAAGCCTTTTCCTATTATGCGCGGGGCAACGAGTTAAAGCGTCTGAAAAGCGCCTATCGCGCCGAAGATATGGAAAAGGAATTTCGCGCGCAGATGGAAATCTGCACGAGCGACCTCTTCAAGGCGCGCGCCGGTGTGGGGTATGATGCGGCCGACCCGATTTTCATCGTCGGCCTGCCACGGGCGGGCTCGACCCTGCTGGAACAGATCCTGGCCTCGCACAGCCAGGTTGACGGCACGCTGGAGCTTCCGAATATTTTATCTTTGGCGCAAAGCCTCAGAGGACGCCGGCGCGTCGGAAATGAATCCGATTACCCGAAAATTCTGCAAACCCTGCCGGCGGAAAAATTCGGGGACATGGGCGAGGCGTATATCGAGGACACGCGCATTCATCGCGCGCGCGCGCCTTTTTTCATCGACAAGATGCCGAATAATTTCCGGCATATCGGGCTCATCCACCTCATTCTGCCCAATGCAAAAATCATTGATGCGCGGCGTGAGCCCATGGCCTGTTGCTTCAGCGGCTTTAAACAGCTGTTCGCGGAAGGCCAGGAGTTCACTTACGGTCTTGAAGATATCGGGCGTTATTATCGCGATTATGTCGAGCTGATGCGCCATTGGGATGGGGCTCTGCCCGGCAAGGTGCTGCGGGTGCAGCACGAATACGTTCTTGAAGATCTTGAAGGCCAGGTTCGCCGGATGCTCGATTTCTGTGGGCTGCCCTTCGAACAGGCCTGTCTTGATTTCTACAAAACTGAACGATCGGTGCGCACCGCCAGCTCCGAACAGGTGCGCCAGCCCATCAATAAGACCGGCGTCGATCAATGGCGCCGTTTTAAACCTTTCCTTGATCCCCTGAAAGAAGCGCTGGGACCGGCGCTGACGGAGTATCGCGCGTGACAAATGAGAATGAAGACATTTTGCCGGAAGAATTGGCGCCGGAAGATTCTGTTTATGAAACGGACTACACAACGGGTCAGGATAATATCGAAGTCCTGGGGCTCGATATTCATAACCCTGTCTTTTTCGCCAGCGCCGCTCTGATCTTGAGTTTTGCGGGCTCGGTGCTGCTCTTTCCGGACAGCGCCGGCGATGTTTTAATGCATGCGCGCGACTGGACGTTGCAGCATTTCGACTGGTTCTTTGTCGTCGCCACGAACATAGTCTTTGTGTTTTGCGTGTTTCTTGCGCTTTCGCCGTTCGGCAAAATCAGACTGGGCGGCCCCGATGCGCGCCCCGATTTCGGCACGCTGTCCTGGCTCTCTATGCTGTTTTCCGCAGGCGTCGGCATCGGCATGGTGTTTTATGGCGCCGCGGAGCCGACAGCTTATTACACGGACTGGTTCGGCACGCCGCTCGATGTGGCGGCGCGCACGCCGGAGGCGGAGCGGCTCGCCTTCAGCGCCACGATTTTCCACTGGGGCGTCACGCCATGGGCCGTTTATGCGGTGATGGGCCTGTCGCTTGCCTTTTTCACCTTCAACAAAGGGCTGCCGTTGACCATACGGTCCGCCTTTTACCCCCTTTTAGGGGAACGTGTTTGGGGCTGGCCGGGACATATCATCGACCTGCTTGCGGTTGTCGCCACGATTTTCGGATTGGCGACGTCACTCGGTCTCGGCGCCAAACAGGCGGCGAGCGGGCTAAACTTTCTTTTCGGAATCGACAACGGGCTCGGGACGCAAGTCATCCTGATCATGGGGATCACTTCCATGGCGATTTTTTCAGTCGTGCGGGGTCTCGATCAGGGCGTCCGTATTTTAAGCAACATCAATGTGATGATCGCGATCGCCTTGCTCCTTTTCGTGATCATCGCCGGGCCGACTGTCGCCATTCTGAAAGGCTACGGCCTCAACACGATTTCCTATGTCACGGACAGTTTGCGTCTTTCGAACTGGATCGGGCGCGAAGACACGGAATGGTTCCATGGTTGGACGATCTTTTACTGGGCGTGGTGGATTTCCTGGTCGCCTTTCGTAGGCATGTTCATTGCGCGTGTGTCGCGCGGGCGCACCATTCGCGAGTTTCTGTTCGCGGTCATGGTCGTTCCGGTGATCGTCGCAGTCATCTGGTTTTCGTCCTTTGGGATAACAGCGATTGAGCAGGTGAAGGACGGCGTCGGGACCTTGCCTGCGGGCGTTTCCGACGTATCGCTCGTTCTCTTCCAGATGCTGGAGAATATGCCGCTGGCCGAGATTTCCTCTTTTGTCGCCATCGTTCTTCTGATCGTGTTTTTCGTGACGTCTTCGGATTCCGGTTCTCTTGTCATCGACAGCATCACGGCAGGCGGCAAGCTCCATGCGCCGACGCCGCAACGCATCTTCTGGGCGACGGTGGAGGGGCTGATCGCCATCGTTCTTCTTGTGGGCGGCGGATCGGCCGCGCTCACGTCTTTGCAGGCGGGCGCGATCACAGCGGGCCTTCCCTTTACAGTCGTTCTGCTGGCGTGTTGCGTCAGTCTTTTGCGGGGCTTAAGGGAAGAATTGCCGGCAGGGACCGGTTCTTGAGAACGACTTGACCGATGACCAGCCGGATCGATCACGCCCTTATCGCGCTGCGCCAGATTTTGCGCGCTACGGAAATCAGCTCCCGCGCGCTGGCGAAACAGTGCGGTCTGACGCCGTCGCAACTCATCCTGATGGAGTTGATCGCCAAATCCGGCGGCGCGGCGCCGAGCGCGCTGGCGAAGGAAATTTCGCTCAGCCATGCTACGGTCACAGCGCTGATCGATAAACTGGAACATCGCGGGTTTTTAAAGCGCACGCCTGATGCGCATGACAAAAGGCGCATCACGGTCATGCTGACGGAGGCGGGCGCCGCCATTCTTGAGAACGCGCCGAGCATTTTGCAGCAGCGCTTTGAGCGCGGATTTGAAAAGCTTGAGGATTGGGAGCAGTCGTTTCTGGTCGCCGCGCTGGAGCGCACCGTGGCGCTTCTTGACGCTGAAGAGCTGGATGCCGCCCCGGTGCTTGATGTCGGCGCTATCGGCGAACCGACAGGATAGCGCGCCTCAAGAGGCGCTATTGCCGGCAGCCGGCGCTTTTTTGCGGATATTTAGAAAAAATGGAGCGGGCGATGAGATTCGAACTCACGACCTAAACCTTGGCAAGGTTTCGCTCTACCCCTGAGCTACGCCCGCTCACTGACGTATTCAGCCGTCTTGATGGCTGATCGGGGCCGCTATATGCACGAGGGCCAGACGCATTGCAAGCCTGAATCTGCGGGGCGAAACAGGCTGTAAAAGGACAGGTGGGAGTGTTTCCATGAGCCTTGAAGAGAAGACTGACAGCGCAGACGCGGCCCCGGCGGCGGACCCCCGGCCTGCGCCGGATGCGAAGACGCGGGCGGATCTTTTCAGCTTTTTCGACAAGGCCGGGATCCCCCATAAAACCGTTGAGCATCCGGCGATCTTCACCGTGGAGGAGGGCCGGGACTTCAAGAAGGACATGCCGGGCGGGCATTCGAAGAACCTCTTCGTCAAGGATAAGAAGGGCGTCCTCTATCTTGCGACCGCCCTCGCCGAGACCCGGGTCGATCTTGTGGGGCTCGGCAAGCGGCTTGGGGCCAAAGGCCGGCTTTCCTTCGGCAAGCCGGAGCTCATGACCGCGACCATGGGCGTGATCCCGGGGGCCGTTACCCCCTTCGCCCTCATTAACGAGAGCGCCCGGGCGCTCTCGACAGTCATTCTCGACAAGGCGCTCTTCGATCATGACCCGGTCTGGTTCCACCCTCTGGAAAACACCGCCTCAACGGCGGTTTCTCCGGCCGATCTTGTGCGTTTTGTGGAGGCCTGCGGCTTCACGCCGCAAATTCTCGACCTCGCAGCCCCGTTTGAGGGCTGAAACGGTCCTGCCTGCCGGTTGCGTTTCGCGGCGCGCGCCCTCATTTAATGAGGGAAGACATGGAGATTAGGCATGAGTGAGATCATCGGCGGCGGCGGGCCCGGTGGACAAGGGGGCGGCCAAGGGAACGGACTGGCGGATGCAGATCTGATCAAGGACGCCACGATAGAGACATTCGAGGCGGATGTCTTGGCCGCGTCCATGACGCAGCCGGTC
>JAUIEG010000199.1 GCA_030428745.1 Alphaproteobacteria bacterium | reverse complement strand
GCGCGGCGACCCCCGCCCCGAAAATCCACGCGGCCCCGCGGGCAATGCGCGCGGTCAGCGAGGCGGTTTCCGGCGATGGCGTTAACGGTTCTGACATGAGACACTCAATTTACATCTTCGGGACTTAGCCCGGTTTGGCGCCGCTGGCGACCTGAGGGCTTATCGCCGCCAGACGGCGCTTGCACCATGCGCCGCCATCGCTATGGTGCGCCGCCTCACCCGCCAACACCTTCTGGAACGGCCCCATGCCCCACGCTTCCGCCTTGATGACCGTGATGATCAACGCCGCACGCAAAGCGGCCAGAGGCCTTATTCGCGATTTTGGCGAGAGCCAGGCCCTGCAGGTCTCGCGCAAGGGCGCCGCCGATTTCGTCTCCCGCGCCGACCACAAGGCTGAGCAGGACATCTTCGAAGAGCTTTCCCGCGCGCGCCCGAAATACGGCTTCATCATGGAAGAGCGTGGAGAAATCGAAGGGACCGACAATTCCAACCGCTGGATCGTCGACCCACTCGACGGCACAACGAATTTTCTCCACGGCCTGCCACAATTCGCCATTTCAATCGCGCTGGAGCGTGACCGGCAGCCTTATGCGGGCGTCGTTTTCAACCCCGCTACGGATGAACTCTTTTGGGCCGAAAAAGGCGAAGGCGCTTATCTGAATGACCGGCGATTGCGCGTGTCGGGACGGGACGATTTGAGCGCATGCCTCTTTGCCTGCGGCCTTCCTTTCGCGGGCAAGCCGGGCCGTAAAGAGGCGCTTGCCGAAGCCGAACGAGTGCTGGAGAAAACTGCTGGCGTACGCCGCTTCGGCGCAGCCGCGCTTGACCTTGCCTTCGTCGCCGCCGGCCGCTTCGACGCCTTCTGGGAGCGCGACCTCAATAGCTGGGATGTCGCCGCCGGCGCCGTTCTGGTCCGTGAGGCGGGCGGCCATATTACCGAGATCGACGGCGGCAGGAACTTCATCACCGGCGGATCGATCCTCGCGGCCAATGCGGAGATTTACGAAAAGGCCAAAGCGCTCATTAATGGCGCATAACGCCATGGCGGCTCTCATGGGCGCCGGAACCTCATGACCAGAACTTTCTATTTTATTCGCCACGGCCAAACGGAATGGAACGCCGAACGGCGCATGCAGGGCCAATGGGAATCTGACCTGACGGAGCTGGGCCGCGCACAGGCGAAACAGACCGCCGCTGCCGTCGCCGCGTTTGGCGTCGATGCGATTTACGCCTCGCCGCTTCGCCGCGCGTCGGATTCCGCACACCCCCTTTGCGACGCTACGGGATGCGCGGCGACATTCGATGATCGCCTGAAAGAATGGCGCGCCGGCGACTGGTCCGGCTGCCTCTACGCAGACATTGTCACGCGCTGGCCCGAGGAGTGGGCGTCATGGCGCAAAGACATGTGGCGCTACCGCCCACCCAATGCGGAAAATTTCGCCGATCTGAAAGAACGCGGCGCGGCGTTTTTGGACGACGTCTCGAAAACGCAAGCTGATCGGATCGCCATTGTCAGCCATGGCTTCATTACCCGCGCCATGCTTGCACATCTACTTGATTTATCACCGGACGATGCACTGCATTTGGAAACCCCAAACGATGCGTTCTTTCGCCTGCATCAAGACCCTACAGGATGGCGGGCGGAACGGCATGCGGCCGGCGCGGGGCAGATAGCCCCACTCTTCCAAGGAGAAGAGCCGCCAGGCATTGCGTGACTCCTCGCTACGAATCCTGCTCCGGCTTTTCTGTGGTGAAGGTCAGCTTGCTTTCGATTTAGTGATGGCTTCGGTTTCGGCGCGCGTTGATTCAGGACCGGTATTGCGCTTTGCCTGTCCGCCCCATGGGCCGCCTTTCATCCATGGATCGGGATCGCCCTCGCGTGTTTCAAGCCCGAAGAGCGGGAAAAGACCCGGGTGACGGCCAAGGCCGTCATAAAGATCGAAACAGCGATCGACCCAATCGCGTAACGGATCGTCATCGGCAAGCGCCGGGATCTTCGCGACAGAGGCGGTAAAGAGAAAGCCGCCAAGAATACGGTAGTCCGCGTAATTCGGTTCGTCGCCGCCGAGCCATTTCGCTTCATAGAGCGCTTTGCGCAGCGGTTCGAGCGCCAGCGATATCCCCGGCAAGCGGTCTTCGCGGCCGGCCTGCATATCTTCCAGCGTTGATCCAAGCATGGTTTCGCGCGTCGACGTCACATATTCATGATCCTCCGGCACGGATAGGTCGCGATAATCCTTGCAGTAACAGCGCATCCATGGCCCCACAGCGGCGCCCCAGAACCAGGTGTCGAGCGCGCGCGTCAAAACCGCGACGCCCGGATGCGGGATCAGCGCCGGGCGGTCCGGATAGGTTTCGTCGAGATATTCAACGATGCCCCAACTGTCGAGCACCCATTTGCCGTCATCGACAATCGCCGGCAGGCGCTCAGTCTTACCGCCCGTGCGCTTCATGATGCCGGTGAAGCCGCCGGGCACGATGTCCATCTCGAACCCTTTGTGGGCGAGCGCATATTTCGTCGCCCAGACAAACGGACTGATCGTCGCCCCGGTGGAAAGCGCGAGATCGTAAATCGTGATCTTGTTGTCTTTAGCCATTGAAGCCTCCCTTTTCTGCGCGTGGTGATCTTTTACCGCGCATCAAAACTGAAAATCGGAATCCGGTGTTGCGGCGAGCATCGCCTCAGCGCGTTCGCGCATCCGGTTTTTGAACTGCCCGTGAGTGATTATGTAGAGATCGTTGTTGAGGATGCCGTTGGCGACCATCTCGCCCACTTCGTCCGGCTCCATCCATTCATCGCCGATCTCACGTTCTGACAGCGCTTTTTCAGATTCGGTAAAACCGCTGCCTTCGCGCAAATGCGCGGGCCGGTTTTGCGCCGCCTCGTGAATGTTGGATTTGGTGAAGGCGGGCACGAGGACGCTAATGCCAATTCCCTTGCCGGCCAGCGCTTCGCGCATGTTTTCCGACATGTTGAGCACCGCCGCCTTGCCCGCCGAATAAATGACGAACTGCTCGGGCATCATGACAGCGGCGGCAAGAGAAGAGGTGTTGACCACATGGCCGCCGCGGCCATGGCCGATCATCTGCGGCAGGAAACATTGCAGCCCGTTGACGACGCCGCCGAGATTGACGCCAAGCCCGAAATCCCAGTCGGCGTATCGCGCTTCAAGAACGGGTCCCTCGACGCCGACGCCGGCATTGTTGATAAGAATATCAATGCCGCCGAAGTCAGCTTGCATTTTTTCTGCGGCCGCCGCGTAGGCTTCACGGTTCGTGACATCAATTTCGATCGCGCTGACGCTGTTTGACTGCGCGCCGCCGGAGAATTGTTTCAGCGCCGTTTCAATATGATCCGGACGCAAATCGGCGATCACAATTCTTGCGCCACGCGCCTCAAGCGATTTGGCAATGCCAAGGCCGATACCGCTTGCGCCGCCTGTGATGAACGCCGTGCGCCCTTCAAAATCCGTAACCGCCATGCCGCGCCTCTCCTTGCGTCGCCTGATTAGCGCAGACGGGCGGAAGCGACATGTCCAGATGGGAAGTCAGCTTGATCCGCGGCCGCCGAACGGCGCCGCAAGAGTGTGAGGCTGGTGAAAAAGCGTCAGACGCAGCGGAAATGGCGATAGCGCCAGCGCACTTCATGTGGGTTGGCGGTTTCGCCGTCAAAGACAGCTCTCAGATTATAAGCGCGGCAATGGGCGTCTGCTTCCGCCTGAAGATCATCGGGATCAAAATCATAAGGGTCGTAAGGGATCGAAATCGACTGGTCGCTGACCGGCGGCGCCGGGGTCGCACAGGCGCCGAGCGCCGCAAACGCCAGTCCGGCCATCGCCATTTTCAACACACCCATTGAGTTCATCCCTTCCCGCTTGAGCAGAGGATCGTATCAAGCCGGGGCTGAATAAAAAAGGGCGCGGGGAGGGAATCCCGCGCCCGAGTATCTCGGTTTTCAATTAGAGAGGGAAATTAAAGGGTCACTCTCCCTTAGGCAGCGTCAGCGTCCTTCAGGATTTTGACATTGCCTGCCTTATCGCCGGAGATCGAAATCTTGCGCGGTTTGGCGGATTCAGGGATCTCCCGCTGGAGTTCGATATTCAAGAGCCCGTTCACCAGGGACGCGCCCGCCACCTTCACATGCTCTGCGAGCTGGAAGCGGCGCTGGAACGAACGTCCGGCAATACCCTGATACAGGAAAGTGCGGCCTTCATCGGCGTCGCCGCGCGAGCCGGTGACGGTCAGCGTGTTTTCATGCAGCTCAACATCAAGCTCGTCTTCGGAAAAACCGGCGACAGCAAGGGTGATGCGGTAGTCATCTTCGTCAAGGCGCTCGATATTGTAGGGCGGATAACCGCCAGTCTCGGCCTTGCCCATGGTGTCGAGCAGGTCAAAGACGCGGTCGAAGCCGACCGACGAGCGATAAAGGGGGGCTAGATCAAAAGTACGCATGTGCTTGGTTCCTCCTTGGTTCAAGCGAGGGTTGCGCGCGCCCTTTGCTCCGCCATCAGGCCGGAACGGACGCGAACGGAGCCGGTTTGGCCTCCGTCAGAACCGAGATAGGCGCCAAAATCACGAGTTCAAGAGGGCCAGTTTCGGCCCGGCCGAAAACCATGGTAAAGAGCCCGCCACACTTGGATGGGAGCGGAACATGACTTTGAAATCAGCCCTTTATGCGGGGCTCGCCGCAGCAATGAGCCTCGGTCTCGCTGCCTGTGGCGGCGAGGAACAAACAACGGCGGTTGAAGAAGCGGTGCCGCTCGATAACGCGGCGCGTCTTGACGCCGTGCTCGCCGGCGACCACCGCAGCGATGAAGAACGCGCCCGCGACCCATACCGCCATCCGAAAGAAACGCTCCTGTTCTTCGGGCTTGCGCCAGACATGACAGTCGTCGAGGTCTATCCAGGCGGCGGATGGTACACGCAGGTGATCGCGCCTTATTTGAATACCGGCGGCGGCAAGCTTTATGCGGCGAACTTCCCGGCGGAAGGCGCCAGCGACCGCGCCCGCGCCGCGCTTGACACCTTTCACAAAACCTATGTTGAAACGCCGGAGACCTATGGCGATGTCGAAATGACGACCCTTGGCGGCGGCCATAACGTTGCGCCCGAAAACAGCGCCGATATGGTCGTCACATTCCGCAACATTCACAGTTTCATGGGCCGCGGGACAGCGGAAGAAACTTTCGAAGAATTTTATCGCGCCCTGAAACCCGGCGGCGTTCTCGGCGTCGTCGAACACCGCGCAGACGGCGCTGACCTGACCCGCGACGGCTCCCAAGGTTATGTCTACACAGACGATGTGATCGCGATGGCCGAGGCCGCCGGTTTTGAATTCGACAGCGCATCTGAAATCAACGCCAATTCCGCGGACACGAAGGATCATCCTTTCGGGGTGTGGACCCTGCCCCCCGTGCGGCGCTCGGCCCAGATCAATGGCGAAGATGATCCGAATTTCGATCGCGCTCATTATGACTCAATTGGCGAGAGCGATCGCATGACGCTGAAATTCCGCAAGCCGATCGCGGCCGACGGCGCGCTCCTAGAATAGTGGCGACGGCAGGCGAACAGGACGCGCTCAGCGCAGCGGCGGCGAAAGCCTTCACCACGCCCTTTGGCGCGATCGTCAAGC
>JAUIEG010000198.1 GCA_030428745.1 Alphaproteobacteria bacterium | reverse complement strand
GCAAAGCATGTTGAGCGCGGCATGACGCTGGGCCTAGGCACGGGCTCCACCGCTGCGCATTTCGTCGATATTGTCGGCAAGTTTGTTTCAGAAGGCTGGGATCTCAAGGGCGTGCCGACATCCGAAGCAACCCGCGCGCACGCCGAACGGCTGGGCGTCGACATCATAGAGCCTGACGAAACGACTGTTATTGATCTCGCCGTTGACGGCGCCGACGAAGCCGACCCGTCACTCAACTTAATCAAGGGCGGCGGCGCGGCGCTCCTGCGCGAGAAAATCATCGCCCATGCCGCAAAGAAATTCATCGTTATCGCTGACAAATCCAAGCGCGTGTCGGCGCTGGGCGCCTTTCCCCTACCCGTGGAAATATCACCTTTCAGCTGGGCGCTCACTGTCACCGCCCTACGCCGCACACTAACCGACAACGGTTTTGACGGCGCCGCTCTAGAGCTGCGATCGCATGACGGCGCTCCCGTAAAAACGGATGGCGGGAATCTCATCATCGACTGCAAGCTTGGCCGCATCGATGACCCCGCAACGCTTGAAAAGGCCCTCACCGCTATTCCCGGCGTTCTCGAATGCGGGCTCTTTTGCGGCATGGCTGATATGGTGATTTATGGCGATGAAGACGGGATCAGCATCGCAACTCCATGAGCGTCTCTTAGGCTCTATCTTTTGACTTCCCGTTTCGTCTTTGCGCCCCCGCGGTCCCCGCGTTAGGCTGCTTTCTTATCAGGACCGGAATTCATGACCACTCGCTTTGAAAAACTACAGGAAGCCATCAGGGACTATGGCGCCGCCGCGTTCGAAAACCTTCTGCGCTGCAAGGGATTTGGCGAGGCCGTCGTCAAAGGATTGCCTGAATTTCTCGGCTGCTCCTCAGACTGCGTAACCGCGGTGCCGCCAGACGGCCCGTTTGATCCGCGCAAAGATTACGGCGATGAAGCCTTCAGCTATCGTCACAGAGAAGTGATCGTGTTGGAACCGGTTCAGTTCGGCGTCGCGCTGACCATCAAAAATATGGAGGATTCGGGCGCGCTCTGGCTCAGAACCGCGCTTTCCATTGAAGTGACCGGCGACAGTTTCGACGTCTTCGTGGCGCAACAGCCGATTATTCATGTCCCGCTCGACTATAGTGACAAACTTGAGCCGGTCTTTGAGGCGATCTATCGCGAATTCTTGAACACCTTCCAGCTTGAAGTGCTCGAGTTCAATGACAAACGTTTTGAAACCCGCATTGGCTTCGTGCCGGAAAAAGAAACATAAGGCTCTCCATGACCAAGTATGATTACGACCTCTTCACCATCGGCGCTGGCTCCGGCGGCGTGCGCGCCTCACGCCTGGCGTCAAGCTATGGGGCGAAGGTCGGCATCGCTGAAGAATATCGCGTCGGAGGCACCTGCGTCATTCGCGGCTGCGTGCCGAAAAAATATCTCGTTTACGCAAGCGAATATGGCCACGGATTTCAAGACGCTAAAGGCTATGGCTGGACAGCGGATAATGTCTCCTTCGACTGGGCGAACCTGATCGCCAATAAAGACAATGAAATCGATCGCCTTAACGGGATTTATATCCGCAATTTAAAGAACGCCGGCGCGGATATTTTCCAGTCGCGCGCAACCATCAAAGACGCCCACACGGTGCATCTCGAAGCTGAAAATCGCGACGTCACCGCTGAACGCATTCTCGTCGCCGTGGGCGGCGCGCCATGGGTTGACGAAACCGTGCCGGGCCACGAACTCGGCATCACTTCAAACGAAGCATTTCACCTCGAAGACCTGCCCAAACATGTCGTCGTCGCCGGCGGCGGCTATATCGCTATTGAATTCGCCTGCATCTTTAAAGGGCTTGGGGCCGATGTATGCCTCGTTTATCGCGGTGAAGACATTCTCCGCCACTTCGACGCCGATGTGTCGACGCAAGTGCACAAGGAGCTCCAGCGTCAGGGCATCCGCGTCATCACTCAGGCGGTTTTCGACAAGATCGAAAAACTGGATGGAGATCAAAAGCGCGTTCACCTCTCCACCGGCGTTCACATTGATACGGATTGCGTCTTCTGGGCGGTTGGCCGCAAACCGGTGACAAACGGGCTGGGACTTGAAAACGCCGGCGTCGAACTCGACAAGAACGGCGCCATCAAGGTCAACGATCAATCGCAATCTTCCGTCCCGAGCATTTTCGCTGTTGGCGACGTGACGGATCGCGTCAACCTGACGCCGGTGGCGATCCGCGAAGGAGCCGCCTTCGCCGAGACCTTCTACAACAACAATCCAACGGAGACTGATTACCGTTTCATTCCGAAGGCCGTGTTCTCACAACCGCCAGTAGGATCGGTCGGCTACGCCGAACATGAAGCGCGCCACGAGTTCAAAAATGTGGACATCTACAAGACCGAGTTCCGGTCCATGAAACATATTCTGACGGAATCCGGTGAGCGCGTCTTGATGAAAATCGTCGTCGATGGCGACACGGATCGCGTCCTCGGCTGTCACATTGTCGGCGAATACTCGGCGGAGATGATCCAGTGCGTCGCCATCGCCGTGAAAGCCGGCCTCAAGAAAAAAGACTTCGACGACACGGTGGCGCTGCATCCGACTATTGCGGAGGAGTTGGTGACGCTTAAAACAAAATTCGTGCCGACGTCATCGGACACGCCGTAACCGGTTTCAGGCGCAGCGTTTGCGCGCTATCGGCACTCGGCCGCGGCGCGGTCCAGAGCCGCTGAAACACCGCGCAGGGAAATGACATAGCTGGTCGCGGTGCCGCGTTGGGAAACAGCGCCGATGCGCATGTCCGCGCCCCTGCGCATGGCGTTGATCAAGCGCTGCTCCTCGCTGGACGCCTCGATAAACGCCTCATTCTCCGAGGAATACATTTCCCACTTGTCTGAGCCGATCCTGAGTGTCGGCTCTGGCTTGGTGTTGAGCGTGTAGCCGGTCATCAGACTTGGCTGCTCTTTCGCGGCGCCCGACTTCCAGGTGGCGATCAGGAAAAAGACGTCGCCATGATTGACCGATTTCGGCGACTTGTCCGCCGCCTCGGTCGCCGCAAAACAGATTTTATCGCCATCAGTCTCCCGCACGAAAACGCTCCAATCCCGATAGGTCGCCTTGGCCTCCGGCTGCTGGGCGACGGCAGCGCCTGTGGAAAACACGACAGCAAGGCCGGAAAACGAGGCGAGAACAAGGGCTAAGGACGAACGAGGCATGGACGCAAGGCTCCCTTCAGGCGGACAGAGATGGGGCGGGAAATCCCGCCTTTTCGATGCTGATAACATAGTTCGAAATATGTCGCGACCGTGACCGGCCGGAGATTTTTGGGCGCCATTGCAAGCCTCAGGGCCTTGCGCCATAACGGCGCGGAATTTCACGGCTTTTTACCCTACTGGAGAGACTTGATGATACCCGGACGCGATTCCTTGAAGACAAAGAAAACGCTTTCCGCCGGCGGCGCGACCTATGCATATTACAGCCTTGCTGAAGCGTCCAAGCAGATCGGCGATATTTCCCGCCTGCCCTTCTCTCTGAAGGTCCTTTTGGAAAACCTCCTCCGGTTCGAGGATGACCGCTCCGTCACCGTGGACGACGTAAAGGCCTTCGCCGACTGGCTAAAGGCCGGCAAGTCGACGCGGGAGATCGCTTATCGCCCGGCGCGCGTCTTGATGCAGGATTTCACGGGCGTTCCCGCCGTGGTCGATCTCGCCGCCATGCGCGACGCCATGAAAACCCTCGGTGAGGATCCGGAGAAGATCAATCCGCTGGCGCCTGTCGATCTCGTCATCGACCACTCGGTCATGGTGGATTATTTCGGCGGCCCGGACGCCTTCAAGAAAAACGTCGACCGCGAATATGAACGCAATGCGGAACGCTATCAGTTTTTGAAATGGGGCCAGGGCGCGTTCAACAATTTCCGCGTGGTCCCGCCGGGCACCGGCATCTGCCACCAGGTGAACCTTGAATATCTGGCGCAAACGGTCTGGACCGCTGACTATAAAGGCGAAACCTACGCTTATCCTGACACGCTTGTCGGCACAGACAGCCACACCACGATGGTCAATGGTCTCTCCGTTCTCGGCTGGGGCGTTGGCGGCATTGAGGCGGAAGCCGCCATGCTTGGCCAGCCGGTGTCCATGCTTATTCCGGAAGTGATCGGCTTCAAGCTTACCGGCAAGCTGCCCGAAGGCGCGACGGCGACGGACCTTGTTCTCGTCATCGTTGAAATGCTGCGCAAGAAGGGCGTTGTCGGCAAGTTTGTAGAATTCTTTGGCCCGGGCCTCGACCATCTCGCGCTCGAAGATCAGGCGACCATCGCCAATATGGCGCCGGAATATGGCGCCACCTGCGGCTTCTTCCCCGTGGACGAAGAAACTTTGCGTTATCTCAAAGCCACCGGCCGTTCTGACGACCGCGTAGCGCTGGTCGAAGCCTATGCGAAAGAGCAAGGCATGTGGCGTACAAAAGATACGCCCGATCCGGTCTTCACCGATACGCTGGAGCTCGATCTCTCCTCGGTCGTTCCGTCCCTCGCTGGCCCCAAACGCCCGCAGGACCGCATTGAACTGACCAGAGCGCCGCAAGGATTCGCCGCCGCCCTCGATAAGGAATATGGCAAGGCTGACGAAGCGAACAAGCGCGTCCCCGTCGCTGGCGAGAAATTCGATCTCGGCCATGGCGATGTCTGCGTCGCCGCCATCACGTCGTGTACAAACACCTCGAACCCTTCGGTGCTGATCGCCGCAGGTCTTGTCGCCCGCAATGCGCACGCCAAAGGCCTGACCGTGAAGCCGTGGGTGAAAACATCTCTGGCGCCAGGCAGTCAGGTGGTGACCGACTATCTCGACGCTGCAAACCTTACCGATGATCTCGACGCACTCGGCTTCAATCTTGTCGGTTACGGCTGCACCACCTGCATCGGTAATTCGGGACCGCTTCCTGAACCGATTTCCAACGCGATCAATGAAAACGATCTTGCGGTCGCGTCGGTTCTTTCCGGCAACCGGAATTTCGAGGGGCGCATCTCACAGGATGTGCGCGCAAACTTCCTCGCTTCGCCGCCGCTTGTCGTCGCGTACGCAATCGCGGGCTCCATGAATGTAAATCTGACGACTGACCCCCTTGGTCAGGACAAGGACGGCAAAGACGTTTACCTGAAAGACATCTGGCCTTCGAATAAGGAAATCGCTGAAGTCGTGCGCGAGCATGTCACGGCGAAAATGTTCGCCACGCGTTACGCCGATGTCTTCAAAGGCGACGAAAAATGGCAGGCGATCGACGCCGGCGACGGCCAGACTTATCGCTGGCCCGCTTCAACCTATGTCGCGAACCCGCCTTATTTCGAAGGCATGACCAAAGAGCCGAAACCGGTTGAGCCGATCGACAACGCCCGCGTGCTGGCGCTGTTCGGCGACTCGATCACGACCGACCACATCTCACCCGCCGGCTCCATCAAGGCGGACGGTCCCGCCGGTGAATATCTGAAATCTCATCAGGTTCCGGTCTCCGAGTTCAACTCCTATGGTTCTCGCCGAGGCAACCACGAAGTGATGATGCGCGGCACCTTCGCCAATATTCGCATTAAAAACCAAATGGTTCCCGGCACCGAAGGCG
The DNA here is from genome assembly GCA_030428745.1 of Alphaproteobacteria bacterium. Taxonomy (GTDB): domain Bacteria; phylum Pseudomonadota; class Alphaproteobacteria; order Caulobacterales; family Parvularculaceae; genus Hyphococcus. The sequence goes on along the minus strand of JAUIEG010000198.1, from coordinate 26 downwards.
GCGTAACCAAACACATGCCGGATGGC
>JAUIEG010000197.1 GCA_030428745.1 Alphaproteobacteria bacterium | reverse complement strand
TTAGGTGTAAAGTTTGGGGCGTTGGGATCATTTCCCTTTTTTCACTTCCGGCGGCGATACTGCCGCCATCGGGCCCCGCAAAAGCGGGCGAAAGGAAGAATTGACTTATGGCGGCTGTTCGCTGGTTTTCGCTGTTTATTGTATTCGCTGCGCAAAGCGCTGCAGCGGCGACCGCTGACACGCCCGCGCAAACCGATCCTGGGGCGGCGCCCGCCGCCGCGCTTTCCGATGTTCTCAATCTCCGTGTGCTGAGCGATGCCGACGCAGCGCTCTACGAAGCGATCTTCGCGTTGCAGGAAGACGGGCGCTGGAAAGAAGCGGACGCCAAAATCGCCGCGCTCGAAAACGACGTCCTGATGGGTTATGTGCAGTATCAGCGCTATATGCATCCAACCGATTATCGTTCGAGCTTTGGCGAACTGAAGCGCTGGATGGCCTATTACGCCGATCATCCGGAGGCGGACAAAATCTTTTCGCTGGCGCGCAAACGCCAGCCGCGCGGCCAGTCCTCTCCCATCCGCCCGATCTCGCGGAAATGGCGTTCGGCGCCCGAAAAGGAGCTCCATCCCGATCTTGAAGAGGATTATGACAGGAAGAGCCGCCCCAATGTGCGCCGGATCGAAGGCCGGGTGCGCTATCTTTCAAACAAAGAGCGCGCCCTTGAAGCAAAGCGCGAGATCGACGGACATTTAAGACGCGGGACCATCACAGAGCGCCAATATGACCGCATGAGCTCCTGGATTGCGGCGAGCCTTTACTATCAGGGCTATATCGACGCCGCGGCGGAAATCTCAGGCGCTGCGGCGGCGCGCAATGGCGACAGCGCCGTTCTCGCCTACTGGATATCAGGGCTCATCAAATACCGTCAGGGCGACATCGCCGGCGCCCATGACGAGTTCCGAGCCATGGCCGCCGTTCCCTATCAGGAAGATTCACTACGATCCGCCGCAGGCTTCTGGGCCGCGCGCACGGCGCTTGCCGCCGGCGCCGCCGCGGAGGTGACGCCCAATCTCGAAATCGCTGCGGAGTATCCCTTCACCTTCTATGGACAGCTCGCCCTCGCCCAGCTCGGCCGCGCCTATGACTATAACTGGAACGCGCCGAACCTGACTCAGGATCAATTTGACGAGCTCATTGAAGACCAGCCGCGCATTCTCCGCGCCATTGCGCTTAAGGAAGCGGGACAGACAAGCGAGGCCGATCTCGAACTACGCTGGGCTAACGGCGCCATCGACGAAGATGAAGCCCCGCATTTGCTGGCGCTGGCCATCGCGCTTGATCTGCCCGCCGCGCAAGTCGACATCGCACTGTCCGATGACAATCCCGCCCTTCAGGCCGGCCTCTTCCCGGTGCCGCATTATGCGCCCGAGAACGGCTTCAAGGTGGACCGCGCGCTGCTTTATGCGCTGATGCGTCAGGAATCAAAATTCAAGACTGACGCCACAAGCCGCGTCGGCGCCCGCGGGCTGATGCAGCTGATGCCGCGCACGGCGAGCTATATCGCCGGCGATCGGTCCTTGCGTTACCGCTCGGGCCGCGAGCGGCTTTACGATCCCGCCTACAATATGGAGCTTGGCCAGAATTACGTGGACCACCTCATGACGCGCTCTACGGACGGCGATTTGTTCCATATGGCCGTCGCCTATAATGGCGGGCCCGGCAATTTGCGCCGCTGGAAGCGCGACGTGGCGATCGACGATCCGCTGCTTTTCATTGAGAGCATTCCGAACCGCGAAAGCCGCAATTTCGTGGAAATCGTGCTGACGAATTTCTGGGTTTATCGCGCCCGCCTCGGCCAGCCGGCGCCGTCCCGCGAAAAAGTCGCGGCGGGTGAATTGCCGCTCTACGAAGCAATCGATCAGATAGCGGGTCAAAACGGCCAGTAGCTTTTTCGCGCCGTCCTTATAAGCTTGCTCCGCCGAGACGCTGGAGAGAGCGCTGCAAATGACATCAAAGAACTCCATCGACGCCAAGGGCGGATGCCTCTGCGGCGGCGTGCGTTATCAAGTCTCCGGAACAATAGACGAGAGTGGCTATTGCCATTGCCGCACCTGCCAGCGCCAGTCCGGCGCCCCGGTCGTCGCCTGGTTTGCGCTGGCGCCTACAGGCTTTTCATATGTTGAAGGCGCGCCGAAAACCCATCGCGCATCCGATCATGCAGGCCGGGAGTTTTGTGGCGATTGCGGAACCTATCTTGTGTTCCGCGAGGACGATCCGTCGCAAACGCTGGGCGTCAATACAGCGACGCTTGATGATCCGGCGCTCTCGCCGCCGGATTTTCACATCTATTGCGAAGACCGCATCCCATGGTTCAACACCGATGATCGCCTGCCGCGTCATGAGCGTGGCCGCACGGACTAGCGCTCTGCACGTTTCCGGACTCTTTCGTCAAAGAAGATGTGTTTAGCGCCATACCCGCATGCAGCGTTGCATGCGCGAAGGCTTACTGGGTGCCCATGATCGACATGATGGCTGGCCCGAGGATCACCGCAAACAGCACCGGCAGGAAGAAGCCGATCATCGGCACGGTGAGTTTCGGCGGCAGGGCGGCGGCTTTCTTCTCCGCTTCCTGCATTCTGAGATCCCGGCTTTCCTTCGCCATGACGCGCAAAGACTGCCCCAGGGGCGTGCCGTATTTTTCCGACTGGACAAGCGCCGTGACAACGCCCTTCACCGAGTCGAGACCTGTGCGCTCGGCAAGGTTCACATAGGCCTGTTTGCGTTCCTGAAGATAGGAGAGCTCCGCCGTTGTCAGACCAAGCTCTTCAGCAAGTTCCGGACAGTTAGGGCCGACTTCGTCGCCCACTTTCTGGAACGCCGCTTCGATGGACATGCCCGCTTCGACACAGATCAGAAGAAGGTCCAGCGCATCGGGCCATGCTTCCTGAATGCTCTTCTGACGTTTGGAGACAGCATTCGAGATATAGACGCTTGGCAGGTAAAAGCCGACGCAAAAGCCCCCGAAAGTCGCCATCAACTTGCCGAAGCTGTCCAGCTCAAAGCCGTCCAGAAGATACACATATATGCCGGTAATGATGGCCACAACAAAGGGCAGACCCAGACGCGCGGTCATAAAAGTGAAGACCGGGCCCTGACCGCGATAGCCGGCCATCATCAGTTTCTTGCGTGCGGACTCGGCGTCGAAGACTTCAAGCAGCTTGAGGCTCTCCACCAGATCCTTCACAGCGCCTTGCGGCGAGGTGTTCCGGAGGCCTTTGGTTTTTTTCGCCAGCGTTTCACGTTGCTGCTTACGCAGACTATCCCGGTAGCTGCCGACCGATTTCATGCGCTCCTTGAGCTTGTCTTTGACAAGCAAAGGCTCGAGCACAGTATATAGCGTCGCCACCGCCGCTAGCGAGACAAGCACGGCGATCTGGAAATTGCGGTCCGTGACGGCGTTGACGATGGCTTCCATGACGGCCTCTAAACCTTAATCTGAGTCATTTTCTTCATCACGATGACGCCGGTTCCCATCCACAGGCCGGCGCCGATCAAGATGAAATTACCCACTTTCTCTGTGAACAGCGGGGTCAGATAATCTGGCGACGAAAGTTGAACAGCGCCCGCAACAAGGAAAGGCAGCGAGCCGATGATCCAGGCGGACGCTTTTGCTTCGGACGACAAGGCCTTGATCTTGCCTTCCATGAGCTTGCGCGAGCGCAACACATTCGCAAGGTTGCCCAGCGCTTCCGCGAGGTTACCGCCGGTCTTTTGCTGGATCATCAGCACAATGCCGAAAAAATTCACTTCCTGCAGCGGCATCCGCTCATACATGCGCTCAAGCGCCTGATCGAGAGAAAGGCCGACGCGGATGCCTTCGACCAGCATGTGAAATTCATCGCTGACGGGCCGCGGCGCTTCGCGCGCAATGATCTTGAGACACTCATTGACCGGCAAGCCGGATTTCACACCGCGGACGATAACGTCGATCGCGTTGGAAAATTCATCAACGAATTTCTTCTGGCGGCGCGCACGTAGAAAATTCAGGGCCCAGCGGGGGAAGCCCAGACCGCCGATCGCAAGCATAAGACCGCTGATCCAAAGCTTTTGTCCGGAAATAACGCCAACGAGGCCAAACAACAGCGCGATCACCACCGAACCGATGTAAAACTGCTTGCGCTTGATGGTGAGGCCCGCCTGTTCGAGCATCTGGTCCATTGACAGACGCTTTTTCTTTTTCAGGTTTTTCGTCTTGTCTTCAAGCGCCGCAAGCGAGTCAGCAAGTTTTTTACGGCGCTCCTTGTTTTGAGCTTCCGCACTGGCGCCGCTGCCGCGTTTTACGGCTTTGGCGGTGTTCAGCGACGCGACACGCTTGTTCGCCTTGTCACGCTGGTTTGGCGCAAGCAGGACAAAAGCGAGCGCGCCAAACGCGACCACTCCAAGAACCAGAACAATGAGGATCTGCTGATCCATAAACCCCTACTCCGATGCGGCGTCGAGTGCGGAGGCGAGCTCCGCTTCCTTGCCGTAATACCGGGCGCGGTCCCAAAAGGCCGGGCGCGCAATGCCGGTTGATTTGTGCTTACCGACAATCTTGCCGTCGGCGTCTTCCCCATCCATGTCGTAGACGAACAGGTCCTGCGTGATGATCGTATCGCCTTCAGTGCCGAGCACTTCGGTGACATGAGTGATGCGGCGCGAGCCGTCGCGAAGGCGCGCAGCCTGCACAACGACGTCGATGGAACCGACAATCATTTCCTTGATGGTCTTTGAGGGCAGGTTATAGCCGCCCATGGTGATCATGGATTCGATACGCTGCAGCGCTTCACGCGGCGAGTTGGCGTGGAGCGTGCCCATTGAGCCGTCGTGGCCGGTGTTCATGGCCTGAAGCAAGTCGAACGCTTCGGGGCCACGCACCTCGCCGACGATGATCCGTTCAGGACGCATACGCAGACAGTTTTTGACGAGGTCGCGCATGGTCACTTCACCCGAACCTTCAAGGTTGGGCGGGCGCGTTTCGAGGCGCACCGTATGTGGCTGCTGCAGCTGAAGTTCGGCCGCGTCTTCGCAGGTGATGATACGTTCATCATGCTCGATAAAGCCGGTCATGCAGTTCAGGAGCGTCGTTTTCCCGGAGCCCGTACCGCCGGAGATCAGCGTGTTGATGCGGCAATGGCCAATGATTTCAAGGACCTTTGCGCCCTCGGGCGAAATTGAGCCGAAATTGACAAGGTCCTGAATGCGGAGCTTGTCCTTTTTAAACTTACGAATGGTGAGCGCAGCGCCGTCAATGGAAAGCGGCGGCGCAATAACGTTCACACGCGAACCGTCCGGCAAGCGCGCGTCGCATATGGGGCTGGCTTCATCGACCCGGCGACCGACCTGGGACACAATGCGCTGACAGATATTCATCAGCTGCCCATTGTCGCGGAAACGCACATTGGTGAGCTGGATTTTGCCGCCGACTTCGATAAAGACGCGATTGGCGCCGTTGACCATGATATCGGCGATATCATCGCGGGCGAGCAGCGGCTCAAGCGGGCCATAACCAAGAACGTCGTTACAGATATCCTGCAGCAGGGATTCCTGCTCGGCGATGGACATCTGAACATTTTTGATCGAGATGATCTCGTTGACGATGTCACGGATCTCTTCCGCAGCCGCCTCAGTATCGAGCTGTGCGAGCTGAGACAGG
>JAUIEG010000196.1 GCA_030428745.1 Alphaproteobacteria bacterium | reverse complement strand
TGACGTTCAGCGGGCCGATTCATCCGTGCAGCGTGCGCGGGCCGACGCCGCGGCTCTTGAAGCGCAGGTGACGCGGGACGAAAACGCGCTGAGGCTTCTTGTGGGCCAGCCTGACTTACCGGAACTTGGCGGCCAGCTTCAAGAGGTCACCCTTAACGCCGCCTTTGACGATGTATCTTCCGGAATCTTGCTGGAACGCCCGGATGTGCTCTCGGCGGAGCGCCGTTTGCGTGCAGCCAACGCTAATATTGGCGCCGCGCGGGCCGCATTCTTTCCTCGTATCCTGCTGACCGCGAGCGCCGGAACAACAAGCGCCGAACTTGCCGATCTTTTTTCAGGCGGTACGGGAGTCTGGTCTTTTGCGCCATCTGTGTCGCTGCCGATTTTCACCGGCGGGCGTAACCGCGCGCAACTGAAAGGCGCTAAGATCGACCGCGACATAGCCGTGAGCGAATATGAAAGGGCGGTCCAGGCGGCGTTTCGCGATGTTGCGGATGCGCTGGCGACGCGGCGCAATATCGGTGAGCGGCTGGAGGCGACGCAAAAACTCGCCGCTGCGTCTGAGCGAACATATACGCTCGCTGATGCGCGTTTTCGCAACGGCGTCGACAATTATCTTTCTGTGCTTGATGCGCAACGTTCTGACTATGCCGCTAAACAGGAATTGGTGATTGTCCGGCTGGAAGAGGCTGTTAGCGTCATCAGTCTTTACCGGGCCTTGGGCGGATTTCCTGAAACGCGTTAGAATTTCGCTTCGACGCCGGGTGAGCAACGCCGCCCCGATCACGTCGTAGGCATTTTTGTCAGCGCTGTTTTACTTTTGAAACAGCCGACGCACGTCTTGCGGCACTGGAGCGGCTTTTATACCGCCCGGTGAAGAGGCGTCGAAGATCGTCCAGACGCGTTTTTCCGCCCCCTCGACGCAAATCTTGTCGCCATTCTTGATGCGGTGCTGGATCGTAAAGCTCGACTTTCCGAAGTCTGGCAGATCGCTCTCGATGGTCACATCGTCGCCATAGGCCGCCGGAAATAGAAAACGCGCCTGAAGGTCCACCAGCGGATATCCGGCGATGTTCATGTCTTTGCGCATATCCCGCTTCTTCGGCAGGCCTGAGAATTCGAACATCTGCACCGTATTTTCGCTCAGCATGTCGATAAAGCGCGGCGCGAAGACGATTCCCGCCGGGTCGCACCAGCCCCATTCGATGCGTAACTTGCGTGAGAAAAATGCGGACATAGGTCTCTACTTGGCGGCGGCCGGCGGCGGCTGCAACACCCCGCCTGACGCCATTGCGCGACCATAGGGTTTCATGCCGGCCCAGAAAACGAGAACCGCGGGCGGCCCCATCAAGAGAGCGGTCAAAAAGAGCGAGTAGCGGATGTTCTCTTCGGAGAAGACGACATCTGTAAATGTCGACACAATCAGCGGTCCCATCATCATGCCAATGACATTCATGATAAACAGGAACATGAAGGTCACCTGACCGCGAAGGTGATTTGGCGTTACGCTCTGGAGCGCGGCGTTTTCGACGGGCGCCGCCATGCCGCCCCAAAGCGCGGCGAAAAAGCCGACAAAGGCGGCGAGCCATGGGCTCGGCATGATCGGCTGCATGATCGCCAGCGGAACAGCGACGGCTGTTGAGATCACCGTAACGCGAATATTCGCATCGTATATTTTTTTCTTCCACCAGCGTTCGGCAAGCCAGCTTCCAATGAAAAGGCCGATGGGCATAGCGATCATCAGGCTGAATCCGGCCACATACGCATATTGAACGCCTGACCAGCCATAGGTGCGGGCGTAGAAAGGCGCGCCCCATGTTTGCAAGCCGAACATCTGAACCGAGCGCAACGCCAGACCGACGAATAGCGGTATATAGACTTTCCAGTGATACCCGACGAAGGCGAATACCTCGCCAATTGGACGCGATTGCTTCTCCACCACTCCGCGGCGCTTGGGTTCTTTCACCGTGAGCATCAGCGCGGACACGAGAAGGCCGGGTAAGCCGACCATAATCAGAACGACCTGCCAGCTGCGAAGATGTATGCCGAAAGGCAGATCGTAACCGCCGCTCGCACCGACAAAACTGATGATGACGCCGCCGATAATCATGGAGAATCCGACGCCGGCCACGAAGCCGAGATTCATGACGGCGATGGCGCGTGGCAATTTGTGCGGCGGAAAGTAGTCCGACAGAAGTGAATAGGCCGACGGACCGCTGGTGGTCTCGCCGACGCCGATGCCGACGCGCGCGAGGAAGAGATGCCAGAAATTGGTAGCCAGGCCTGACATCATTGTCATGAGACCGAAGATGGCGATGCCGGTCGCCATCAGATGCTTGCGGCTGAAGCGGTCGACCATCACCGCCACGGGCCAGCCGAAAATCGCGTAGAATATCGTGAAAGCGGCGCCGACGATGAGACTGATCTGAGTGTCTGAAAGCCCGAGATCCGCTTTGATGGGCTCGATCAGGAGATTGAGAATGCCGCGGTCAAGGAAGTTCACCATCACCGCGAGGGCAAGGATCGAAACGCAATACCAGGCGTGCTTTGGCGGCGGGTAATCAGCTTCGTCGATGATCGGGGCTGCCGGCGTCTCTTTTGGCGCGTCGCCGCCGCTTGCTGGGATGTCCATCCTGTTTCCCTTCCCGGGTCTGACTTCCTGTCCGCGCTATTTATGCGAAGCGCGTTGTTTTTATGCGCCGGCGAGGCAGCCGTATCGGCCGCAAGCCTCGCGCCCCCTGCATGGCTTGGCGCCTGTGCGACCGGCTGCGCCGCTGACAGGAAAGTATAGGTGAACCATAGCGCTTTGCCAGTTGTTTACCGACGCTTGGTCCGGCAAAGAGGCTCTCTTTGCATCAAATTCCGCATAGGAATGGCACTGAACGCGAACACGCCGCTTTGGCCACATGAACGCCCTTGCAGAACTGGTCACTGCCAATCGCCGCCATTACGGTTTCTCATAAGGTCGCGTGCATGCGGCCCGAGTCGTTATGCTTGGCCATAGAAAAAAGCAGAGAGGGTGAAGAGGCTGAAATGAAAATTGCAATTGTGGGCGCCACTGGAAATGTTGGTCAGCGCCTGTGCGCGGAAGCGCTGGCGCGGGGCCATGACGTGACGGCTATTGCGCGCAAGGAAGGCGATCTTCCGGATGCGGTAGAGTTTGTAAAAGCAGATATGACAAGCGATGGCGCGGAAAAAAACCTGAACGGCCATGACGCCGTGATCTATTCTTTGAGATTCAAAGGATTCGATTACGACAAGGCGATAGCCGCCTTTAACGCTTCGGATGCGCCGCGGCTTCTGATCGTTGGCGGAGCGGCGTCGTTGAGCGTCGAGCCGGGCGGGCCAGCGTTGATCGACACGCCGGGCTTTCCCGATGAGGTCAAGATCGAAGCGGAGCCCGCACGCCAAGTGCTAAAAAAACTCAAAAGCTCGAACAGGTCGGATTGGACGTTTCTTTCGCCCTCGATCATGATCGGTCCGGGCGAACGCACCGGAAAATTCCGCCTTGGCAAGGATGAAGTTCTGAAGGATGCGGAAGGCAATAGCCGCATCAGCTATGAAGACTACGCCGTGGCGATGATCGACGAAGTTGAGACTCCGAAACATCAGGGCGAGCGGTTCACGGTGGGCTATTAGCCAGAGCGAACCGCCAGCGTTTGTGCGCCGGCGGTTCCAAAGCGTTAGCGATAGAGCTCTTTATTGATCGGCAGGTTGTTCTCACGGCAATAGGTTTCGTAGTGGTTGATGAACCACCACACATCGAGTGTTTCGATTAACTTGCCGTTCTCGTCGTAAAATTCGTTGGCGCCTTGCATCCAGCCGAAGAGCTTCACGCCGTCCGGGTGGTCGGTGACAAGCGTATGCGCTTGTCCGGGCGTTTCTGAAATGAAGTCGCCAGGTTTCGCCACCCAATCATATTCGAGATAGCGCACGCTGCCCTCAAGGCACATCATGATCACCTGACCGCGATGCTTGTGCGTGCCAATGACGCCGGGCGATTTGATCCACAGGATATTGCCATACCAGTTCTGACGGACGTCAAAGGCGAGGTGGCGGATCGCAGCGTTGTCGCCGAACGGCACCCATGGACTGTCGATTTCTTCATGACCGACAAAACCGCCGGAAACGAGATGCCTGTCGAGAACCTTTTTGTGGTTTTCGGGCACGTCGATGATTTTGTAATTCGAGTTTGATTTTGTCACTGCGCCAATGGTGCTCATGATCGCTCTCCTTTCGGCGCTTAAAGATAAAGCTGTTTGTTGACGGGGATGCCTTGCGTCTCGCAATAGCTTTCATAGTGATCGAGGAACCACCAGACATCGACGGTGTCGATCAGTTTGCCTTCTTCATCATAAAATTCGTTGGCGCCTTGCATCCAGCCGAAGAGTTTGACGCCGTTCGGATCGTCTGTGACGAGGGTGTGCGCTTCGCCGGGCATTTCGTGGATGAAAGCGCCGGGATAGGCGACCCAGTCATATTCGAGATAGCGGAATGATCCTTCGAGGCAGAGCATCAACACCTGGCCGCGATGCTTGTGCGTTGACACAACGCCGGGAGACTTCACCCAAAGAATGTTGCCAACCCAGTTGTTCCTGACGTCGAAAGCGAGATAGCGGATTGCCGCATTCTCGCCGAAGGGCACCCAGGGGCTTTCCTTATCGTTGGCCCCCACATAAGTGCCTTCAAGGCCGCATCGCTTGATGACGTCTTTGAGGGGTTCAGGAACGTCGACGATTTTATATTCGCCGGCCTCCGCTGCTGTCTTTGAAGTGTCGGCTACACTGCTCATCTGACGTCTCCTCAGTTGACTATTTCTTTTCGCCGCCGGGCACGCCATAGGCGACGCGTTTTTCATATTCCGGGTCATCTTCCGGTTTTGCAAGCGCCGCCATGACCCGGGTGTGAATGTCTTCAAGCGTTTGCCGGAACTCCGGATAGGGAAGGATATAAAGATCGTCCTTTTCCACGCCTTTCAGCACATATTCGGCGAGGCGTGTCGGCTTCATGCCGACCTCGATGACTTTTTTAAGATGCGCCATCACATTAGGATCGGCGCCGTAATAGCCAGTGTTCTGCAAATGGGCCGGTCGCGTCAGCACCGCCTCGTGAATATTGGTGTCAACGGCGCCGGGGCATAGCATGGAGACGTTGATGTTCGTTTCGGTCAAATCCATGGACAGGCATTCCGAGTAACCCCGGATCGCCATTTTCGTCGTACAGTAAATTCCAGTGCCGGGCAGAGCGACGAATGCAGACATGGAAGCCGTGTTGGTGATGTGACAATCATCGCCGCGTTCCAGCATGCGCGACAGGAAGGTATGTACGCCGTTGATGACCCCCATAAGGTTGACGTCTAGCTGCCATTTCCAGTCATCAAGCGTCGCCTGTTGCAACGGTCCGAATATCGACACGCCAGCGGTGTTGAAAAGCAGTTGAACCGGGCCGAGTTTTTCTTCCACTTCATCCGCCGCGCGTCCATAGGCTGCGGGGTCAGTGATATCGAGATGGACGGGCATCGCGTCGACGCCTGCTTCCGCGAGCTCTTTGACGGCGCTTTTCAGATGATCGTCACGAATATCTGCGATCGCGATTTTGCACCCGGCTTTGCCGAAGACTTCCGCCTGACCGAGGCCCACCCCCGATCCACCACCGGTAATGAAAGCAACCTTGCCTTTT